>NZ_JBICZB010000030.1:625-92351 GCF_043201815.1 Kitasatospora sp. NPDC048296 | reverse complement strand
GCGCTCGGCGGCGTCCAGCAGGGCCGGGGCCTTCATCGCGCGGGCGAGGAAGGCCAGGTCGGCGGCGGTCTGGCGACCGGTTCGGGCCGCTTGGCTGTCCTTCGTCGCCGTGCCGGCGGTGGTGTTCGAGGTTGCGGGAGTGGTGCGGGCCATCAGGGGTCCTCCTTCCCGGCGCCGCCCTCGATGAGGGTGAACATGCGGTCGTAGGTGCCCAGTTCGCGTTGCTCGACCTCAATGCCCAGGCCGTCGGGGTCCAGAAGGGTGGCGGCGCGGGCGGTGGCCGCGAGGGCGGCCTGCTGGTGGATCACCTCGCCGCGCAGAACCTGGGCCGCGGCGGCGTGCTCGGGGTCGGTGATCGACTGGTGCTTGGCCCAGCAACGAGCGTGTCGGGCGACGATGTCGTTGCCGGTGATGACGGTGACCTCCTCGTTGTCGGCACGGACCATGACGGTGTGCCCGATAGCTCTGGGGTGGACGGAGTAGTCGCAGGTGTCGACGCGGATGTAGTGGTCGCGGCCGATGCGGGTGTGGAAGCGCCACCAGTGCGGCGGGGTGACCGGCGGGACGGTCAGCATCGCCGCGCGGTCCGCCTCCCACCGGTCCACCGGCCTGGCGTCGATCGAGCGGTGCTGCCTGCGGTTGGCGATCTGCAGCCACGCGGTCAGCTGGTTGTTGAAGTCGTCCGGGCCGGTGAAGACGCGGCCCGGCAGGAAACTGGTCTCCAGGTAGCCGTTCGCCCGCTCGACCAGTCCTTTCGCCTCCGGGTCGCGGGGCCGGCAGAGGTGGACCTTGATCGCCAGCAGGCCGGCGAACGCGGCGAACTCACTGGTCAGTTTGCCCTTGCCGACGCCCGCCTCGTTGTCCCAGACCAGCATCTTCGGGACAGCTCCCCAGCCGTCGGCCAGCAGGCGCCAGTGTCCGTCGATCAGGTCTCCGGTCTGCCGGGAGGGCAGCATCCGGGCGGTGATCACCCGCGAATACCCAGAGACGATCACCAGGACCGGCGGGCGGCCGGACTGGCCGTAGCCCAGCGGGATGTCCACCGCCGGGAACCACAGGTCGCATTGTGCGAGCTCACCGGGCTGATAGACCGTCCGCGAGACCGGATCGACCGGCAGATAGGCCGGCCGCAGTTCGCGCACCCGCTCCTTGAGGATCGTCAGCCCGCGCTCCCACCCGATCCGCTCGGCGATCACCGTGGCAGGCATCGTCGGGGTCTGCTTGAGCAGCTCCCGGATGGCCGGCTCCACCGCGTCCACCGCCGAGCCTTTCAACGGGCGCTGGTAGACCGGCGGCCGATCGGTGGCTAGCGCCCGCGCCACCGTGCCCCTGGAGATCCCCAGCTGCCGGGCCACCGCCCGGGCCGACAGCCCCTCGGCCCGGCGCAGCCGCCGGATCTCAGCCCAGTCCTCCACGTGGATCACCTCTCCTCCTCCTGACTCCAGAACCACTGAAGCCAGAATGATCAAGAGATCGCAGAGCGGCTCGCTTTTGATCCGCCGTCCGTGGTCCTCGATTCACCCGCCGCCGAGATAGCCCACCGCAACGTCTGGCGCTCGGCTGGCGTGTGCGGATCTCCATCGGATCTCCTATCGCTCAGCAGCGTTCGACCCTCCGGGGAAACCGGGAGGTGTCGTAGCAGCCGCGCGGGCCCAGTGTCCCGGGCAGTGGCTGCCAGAGCTATGCCGCTGACCGGTCATCTCAGGATCGGATTCGCACAGAGGACTCATCCGGGTGTCATCTTCGACACGATCACGGTCGCGAGCTGCGAGGTCTCGGTCTCGCAGCTGCGGCAGGGTGGCCAACGGGCACCGGTCCTGGGCAGGATGCCGGGCATGGACATCTTGGTGATCGGCGGAGGCTGGTTTCTAGGCACGGCCGTAGTCGAGGAGGCATTGCGGCGCGGCTGGGGCGTCACGACGTTCAACCGAGGGCGATCCGGGGCGCCGCTACCCGGCGTCCGGCAGGTAGTCGGGGACCGGACATCGGTTGACGACCTGACCCGGCTGGCCGCTCAGGGCCCGTGGGACGCAGTGATCGACACTTCCGCCGCCGAACAACCGCCGAAGGTGGTACTCGCAGGAGCGAGGGCTTTGGAAGCAGCCGCCGAGCGCTACATCTACATCTCGACGGTGTCGGTGTATGCCGGCTGGCCGGACCACCCACTCAGCGTGGGCGACCCGCTGATGGACGGGCCCGCCGACGCCGATCGCGAGTACGGGAGGAACCCCGAGGGCTGGCGAGGGCCCAATCTGCACTATGGAAGGCAGAAGGCCGGCGGTGAGCGGGCGGTGGTCGAGACACTCGGTGCGGAGCGGTCCTGGCTGGTCCGCCCCGGCGTGATCCTCGGGCCCCGCGAGTATGTCGGTCGGCTTCCGTGGTGGCTCCGCCGAGCCGAACGCGGCGGTCAGATCCTGGCGCCCGGCTCGGCGAGCAAGAGCATCCAGCCGGTCGACGTCCGGGACGTCGCACGCTTCGCCGTCGACCTCGCTGAACGGTCCGGCGGAGGCATCTACAACGCCACCGCCCCGATCGGCCGGGACACGATGGGCAGCTTTCTGGAGTCCTGTCTCGCGATGACGAACGGTCAGGGCAAGCTGCGGTGGGTACCGGATGAGGTGCTGCTGGAGCATGGCGTCCGGCAATGGACAGAGGTGCCACTGTGGCGGACCGGCGAGGGAGTCTGGCTGGTCGACTCCGAGCCGTCGTACGCGGCCGGCTTCGCCTGCCGCCCGCTGGAGGAGACGGTGCGGGACACCTGGGAGTGGCTCCAGGCCGGAAACGTTCCGGTCCCCCACCCGCGGGCAGCCGCTCTCGGCATCGACGCGGACCGTGAACGGGTGATCCTGGCGGCTGCCGGCCACCTCCGCTGACCGGAACGCAACGGGCTGGGGCGGGCCGGTTCTCGGCCGGTCCACCCCAGCCCGTTGCGGCTATGTTCTCTACTCGATTGCCAGGCGAGCAGCGACGCCACCGAGCTGCCTCGGGGCCGCGACTCGGGTGTACTCCTCCAGAGACTCCCGCAGAACGGCGGCGACCTGTGATGTCCGGACGGACTCAGTGGTGAGCAGCCTGCCGACGTGGACGACCCGCTCGACCAAGCCCTTGGCACGCCGGTCGGGGGCAAGCGCTGCGATGGGCTTCAGGACTTCGGCTGCCTCCTCCACCTCGCCGTTGAGGATCAGCGCCGCCGCGAGGTCCGTCCTTGCCTCCGCGTCGATCCTAAGAATCCTCTGCCCAGCGGGCAGGCTCGCTTGCAGCTCCAGCACCCGCCGGGTGTGTGCCAGCGCGTTGGCCCCATCGCGCAGGAGCACGAATGTGGTGCCGTGCGAGCGGGCGAGGCGATCGGGGCCGTGGAGGAATTCGCCGGCCACTTCGTCATGGAGGTCGTCTTGCTCGACGGTCTCCGCGTTGAGGGAACGCTGGACCGCCACTGCGGCCCTCCGCTGGTCTCCGAGGTGCCCGTAGGCTCTGGCCTCGATTGAAGCGATGCGTGCTTGACCGGCCGTGCCGACACCGGGTAGGGACTGTGCCTGCTGAATGAACCGGATCGCCTCACCCGGGCGACCCTCCCAGTAGGCGAGCATGCCAAGCGTGGCTGACGCGAATGCGGCCAGCGGGGTGAAGCCGGTGACTTCGGCGTACATGCCGGCGGATCGGGCCAGTCGGTTGGCCTCGCCGAGGGAGCCAAGACCGAAGGCGGCCAAGGCCAGAAGCGCCGTCGTCTCGCCGATCGCAATCAGGAGCTGCTGCTTCTGCTTGGGGATATGGGTTCGATCAAGAAGGCCTTCAGCACTCGTCCGGAGCTGCCGGGCCTCACGGAGCACGTCGAACGGCGAGCGGTTGTTGTAGGTACGGGCGAGTTGGCGAACGTCGGCCTGGACCTGTTCTATGGACAGGTCCGAGAGGAAGGCGGACGCTACGGAAGCGGCGTGGTCGGACGCCTCACGTGCAGTCATCGCGAGTTCTCTTTCAAGGTCTTGCCGGGATACTGCCGTCGGATCTCCCTCACCCGGCGGTGCCAGAAGTTCAGCAATCGTCCTGCCGAACATGCGCTGCATCGTCTGGGAGAAGACGGAAGTCGGCCGACTCACCGTCCCGGCGACCCAACGCCTGAACGTCGCCTCCGACATGTCCAGGTTGCGGAACCGTGAGTCCTTGAGGGTGCGCGCCAGTTCGTTTCCGGCGCTTCTGAGTTCCCTGCGGAAGTCCGGGAACTCCCATCCTGCCTTGTCGATCAGGGCACCCAGCAGCGTCTTGCTCGCCATGTCACACGCCTCCGCCCCGTGTTCTCAACCTAGCCCGGCCGCGTGCGCGGGAAGAGCCTGATCTAGCAATACCCGACAAGCAGAGCTCTCACATGGACATCTGACGAGATGACACCTCGGTGACGTCTCGACGGATCTTGAAGACGCCAGATGACACCCCACTGCCGTAGCGCTGTCTCAGCCACGGCGCGACAGTAGGTGGCCGATCTGTGAATCACAGTGCGAAGTGTCTCGACAACCGGACGTATCCGGGCGCCCTGCCGACAGCCTCGACGCTGGGCTATGCCCTCGTGATCGCCGTGCTGGCCTGCCCTCGACCGTCCCCGCGCTGTCTTCCACGACATACCGCCTGGCCAAGGAGCAACCTCGATGCCCCACCCCCAGCCGTCCTTCCTCAGCGAGTTGGTGACCGCAATGGCCGGCGCCGTCGCCGCCATTCATGTGAGTCCCGAGGGCCTCGTCGTGGGCACCTCGCCCGGGATCGGCCGCGACGACGCGGACAAGTGGGCCGCCGTGATGTCGGCGCTGAGCGCCGTCAGCACCAACAGCGCCGACATCATCGGCCGCGTCGCCTCCGATGGCGGCGGCGGGTGGGGGCACAGCATCATCGAGGACCGGTGCGGCCAGAACCTCACACTGGTCGGCGCGCCGGACAAGTCGATGCTCGCCGTGATCTGCACCAAGGACACGGATCTGGGCGAGCTCTTGGCCCGGATGATCGGCCTTGCGGAGCAGGGTGCCCTCGCGCTGGTGGCGGCATGAAGGCGGCACCGGCCGGGCGCGCCCATCGGGACGGCCGACTCCCGACTCCCCTTCCGGATGTGCTGGTTGCCCCTCACATTCCCGACCCGCACAGCCCCGGCATGGCCGGGCTCGCGTCCTACCTCGCCCGGCGCGGTGCCCGGGTGACGGTTGCGCCGCCGCTGGAGGGCCGCTGCACGGAGTTGCTCCAGCGGCTCGACCGTACTGGCGTCATGCTGCACCCGGTCGTGCCGGGTACGACGACCTCGCTGATCTGGGGAGGGGACGACGCGGCGGTGCCGGAGATCCTGGGTCTGACGGCGGGCCGTGGTCTGCCGTCGCTGGGCTACTCCCGTGCGGTGGAACTGCTGGCCGGCACGGCGCCGACCACGGTGGTCGTGGTGGGCAGCCACACCGTCGCGACTGCCGCTGCCGCGCTGACCTGTGCGCTCACCGCCCGCGACCCGGGCTGGATTCTCGACGCGGCCCCGATCGGCGACGCGCCCGGCTACGACGGCAGCGGCGACGTCCTGGTGGTCGACCTGGTCCCCGACTCCGCCCTGCACGAGGCCCCCCTACCTGGCTGGACTCACCGCGCCCTGGGAGCAGGGCTGCGTCCGGCGGTCACCCTGGTCACCGCGGTGGATACGGCGCCGCCGGCATTCAGGACGCGCGAGGAGGCGTTGGACGAGATCGAGGCCCTCGCCCGCCGAAGCGAGAACGTGGTGGTGTGGGCCGGCCAGCCGGGCTGCGACGAACTGCTGGAGCACCTGCGCCGGACGCCCGGTCCCAGGGTGGTGACGGTTGGCCGGGGCCAAGGCATGGACGTGCAGGTCCTCCAGCAACTGTGGAGTGGGGAGGATCACCACCTCACCATCCAGGCCGGTGGCGACCGGGCCACGCTCACCGTGCCCGTCACCGGCAAAACGGCCGCCCTCGGCGTCGCGGCGGCCTGCGCGACCGGCTGGGCGCTCGGCCTGCCCCTCGCCGAAATCGCGGACGGAATCGGAGCGTTCCCAGGCGTCCAGGGCTCGCTCACCCGGCTGGGCTCGGCTGGCGGCGTCACCGTCGTCGAGTCCCGTGCCCAGCACCCGGAGGAGATCGCGGCCGACCTCCAGGGCGCCCGGATGCTCACCGAAGGCGCGGTGGTCGCGATGTACGAGCCGGTCGGCCACCTGCGCACCACCGCGCTCGCCGGGCGGATCGCCGAAGCCCTCAGCGCCGCCGACCACACCGTGCTCCTGCCCGTCTGCTCGACCCCCACCCGAGCCCAGCGACACTCCGACGACGGCACCGAGGCGCTCCTCGGCGCCAGCTCCGAGAGCACGTTCGTGGTGCCCGAGCCCGGACCGGACCAGCCTGCCCCCGAGGCCCTGGCCGCCTCCCTCGTCCACCGCGGCGACCTGATCGTCACCATCGGCCGCGACTGCGCCCGCAGGATCGGCCCCCGCCTGCTGGCCGCCCTCGACCGACCCAAGCTCACCCAGTAGCAGCACGCCCCACCCCTGCTCGCACCTGACCGCGCCACAAGGAGTCTTGTCATGCTCGCTTCCCTTCCCAGCCGGCCGGACCTGTCCGAGGCCGAGGTCGCGCTTCTGCGCCAAGTGGCCGGTGGTCATCTGAACGAACCGGTCAGCCGCGCCACCGGCATCGTCACCGCGGAGGTAGGTCCCGCCATCAAAGCGCTGACAGCCCGGCTCGGCACGCCGCACCGCCACCGCGCAGCCGCCCTCGGCGCGGCCTGGGGATGGGTGCGCACCGAGGACGTGCCCGTGTCCCACCCGACCGGCCTGCCGCTGCCCCGCCGCCAGCAAGAGGTCCTCGCCGGCCTTGTCGCTGGCGAGGAACCGGGTAAGACCGCGAAGCGCCTCGGCCTGGCCGAGAGCACGGTCCGCACCTACATCCAGAACATCCACCGCACCCTGGGCGTCCGCTCCCGGCAGCAGGCCGCGGCCCTCGCAGTCCTCTCCGGCATCGTTTCGCTGAGCGCCCTGGGCGATGGCTGGCCGGACACCAGGCTCACCGAGAACGACAGCCCGACCGCGGAGCCGCCCACGGCGGGCTGATGCCCAGCGCCCGTCTGCAGCCCGGCAGCCGACCCCACCTGCCGCGGGCCCCGCTGTCACGACCGTCCCGTGTAGCTCTACCGTCCTCTCTACCCACCGTCAGGACCACCCACCATGCCCCGCTCCCTGTCCGCCCCGCCGATCGAGGACCACGCCCTGATCGGCAACGGCCGCTCCGCCGCTCTCGTCACCCGCGACGGGACGATCAACTGGCTGTGCTGGCCCCGGTTTGACTCCGACGCCGTGTTCAGCGCGCTGCTCGGCACCGAGCAGCACGGCTTCTGGCGCGTCGCGCCCGCTCGTGACGACGACGGTGCGCCGACGCCCGGCATCCGGCGCCGCTATGTGGGCAACTCTCCGGTGCTCGAACAGGAGTGGAGCACCCCCCTGGGCTCGGCCCGCGTCAGGCTGTTCATGCCGGCCGCCGACGCGACCGGGTTCGCCCCGGCCCGGGTCGTGTGGATCGTCGAAGGGCTCACCGGCGAGACGGCGTTCGCCTCCGAGTTCCACTTGCGCCCCGGCTACGGGAGTCTGAGCCCGGTCTTCCACCGCGTGGAACACAACGGGCAGGCCCGGCTCGTGGCCACCAGCGGGTACGACTGCTACTGGCTCGACGGCCCGCTGCACACCGTCGGCCATCAGGGCCCTGTGCAGGCGGACTTCACGGTGGCGGCGGGCCAGACGGTGGTGCTCTCCCTGTCCTGGCAGCCCGCCGGTCTGCCGCTGCCCGCCCCCGCCGACGGCCCGGCCGAGCTCGCGGACACCCTGCGCGTCTGGGAGTCCTGGGCGTCCACGTGCACCTACCGGGGCCGGAAGCGATCTGTGGTCCTGCGGTCGGTCGTGACCCTCAAGACCATGTGCTCGATGTTCGGGGGGATGGTCGCCGCCCCGACCACGTCGCTGCCCGAGGCCCTGGGCGGTGAGCGCAACTGGGACTACCGTCTCGCGTGGCTGCGCGACTGGTCGCTGGCGATCAAGACGCTGGTCCGGTGCGGATTCCTGGACGAGGCCAGGGTGTTCCGCGGGTGGCTGCTGTCCTTCGTCGACCCCCTCGACCCTGGTGTGCTCTACGGCATCGGCGGCGAGATGGGCACGGAGGAGTATGTCCTGGACCACCTGCCCGGCTACGAGGGCTCCCGTCCGGTCCGGGTGGGCAACGGCGCCGCCGGCCAGCTCCAGCTCGACGTTCCCGGCGAGGTGGCCGACGCCCTGCTGGCCGCCGAGGACGCCGGGCTCGCCCCCGACCCGGACGCCGACCGGTGGCTGCTCATCCAGGCCGACGTACTGGAGCAGCGGTGGCGCGAGCCGGACGAGGGCATCTGGGAGGTGCGCGGGCCACGCCGACACTTCACCCACTCCAAGGTCCTCGTCTGGGTCTTCTTCGACCGCCTCGTCACGCTGCTGGAACGCCGGAACCAGGCCAACCCGGCGAGGCTGGAGCACCTGCGCGCGGTGCGCGACGAGATCCATGCCGACGTGTGCGAGCGGGGCCTGGACCAACGAGGGGTGTTCACCCAGTACTACGGCGGCGAGGACCTGGACGCCGCTCTCCTGCTGATCCCCGCGCTCGGTTTCCTGCCCGGCGACGACAAACGGGTGATCGCCACGGTGGAGGCCGTGCAGCGCGAACTCGCCACCCCTGACGGCCTGGTCCACCGCTATCCGACCCAGGATGTGGGAGGTGCGAACGTCGACGGCCTGGCCGGTCACGAGGGCGCCTTCGTGCCCTGCGCGTTCTGGCTCGCCGACGCCCTCCACGCGATCCGCGACGGGGAGGCGGCGTCCGAGCTGCTCGACCGCCTGCTGGCGCTGCGCAACGACGTAGGGCTGCTTGCCGAGGAGTACGACCCGGTGTCCGGGCGCCAGTTGGGGAACTTCCCGCAGGTGTTCAGCATGCTCGCCCTCGTCGACTCCTGTATCGCCCAGCAGCACCAGGCGGTCGAGCTGCCCACCCAGCGCCGGGCCGCCCCGGTCCGGCCCGGCGCCGTCACGGCGCCGGCCGTGCTCACAGCGGTGGAGGCCTAGTGACCCACAGCTCGGTGAGCAACACCATCTGCGGCTCCTCCCAGGTCCGAACCGCCGTACAGGCCCGCGACATTCACACCATCCACTTCCACCCCGAACGGCGGACCTGGCCCACCCCGCGGCAACTCCCTGCCGTGCCGCGCGTCTTCACCGACCGCACCGAGGGGCTCGCCTTCCTCGACACGGCGCTGGCCGACCCACCCCCGACCACCGCGCCAGTCGCCGTGATCAGCGGACCGGACGGCGTCGGCAAGCGCACCCTCGCCGCCCGATGGGGCCACCGCGCCGCCGACCGGTACCCGGACGGCCAGTTGGTCGCCCGGCTGCGCGCCGCCGGCCGCCCGGCCCCGGTCGCGGAGGTGACCCGGGCTCTGCTGCGGGCGCTCGGCCTCGGCGACGGCGAGGCACTGCCGTGGCACACCGAGGAACTGCTGGCGCTGTGGCGCTCGGTCAGCGCCACTCGGCGGCTGCTGGTGGTGCTGGAGGACACCGACGCGGCCGAGCAGGTGCTGCCGCTGGTGCCCGCCAGTTCGCAGTGCGCGGTCGTCGTCACCAGCACGGTGCCGCTGCCCGCCCTCGCCGCGCACGGCGCACGCCATCACCGGCTGGAGGCGCTCTCGGCCGAGCACACCCTGCTGCTGCTCGGGCGAATTGTCGGCGGGCACCGGGTGCACGCCGAGCCGGAGGCCGCTGCCGCGCTGGCGCGGGCGTGCGGCGGCATGCCGCTGGCGGTCGGCCTGGCGGCGGGGGAGGCCGTCCTCGACCCGGCCCGGCCCTTGGGCGAGCACCCGGCACTGGCCGCGCCGACCACCGTGGAGGCCGTCACGATGACGACCGCGCTCGCCTACGAGTCGCTGCCCGAGCCGGAGGCCCGACTGCTGCGGCTCCTGGCCCTGCTGCCGGCCCCCGACGTCGACGTGCTGACGGCTGCCGCCGCGACCGCGACCCCGGTCGTCCAGACCGGCCAGCTGCTCCAGGACCTCACCGCCCGGAGCCTGCTGGAGCACTCCGGCCGGGCCGCCGGCCGCGGCGAGGTGTACCGGCTGCGCCCCGCGCTGCGTGACCAGTTCCGCGCCACCGCTGTCGGCACCGACTCGAACGAGATCCGGACCATGGTCGTCCAGCGCTACCTGGACGTCCTGATCGCCACCGCGCACTCCACCGTCCAACAGCTCACCCCGCACCACCGCGTTCTGCCCCGCCACTACCGCCATCTGCCCAGCGCGCCGGTCGCCTTCGACTCCGATCAGAGCGCTCTGGCCTGGCTGGAGGGCATCGCGCCCGCCGTCCAGCCCGCCCTCGACGCCGCGTGGCAGCTTGGCGAGCACCGGGCGCTGGTCACTCTGGTGCACGACCTGTGGCCGCTTTTCCACCGGTTGCGGCGGGTGGACCTGAGCGTCGCCGCCCACGAGAAGGGCCTGCGGTCCGCCAAGGTCTGGGGCGACCGCATGGCGATCCGCGAGATGACCACCACCCTGGCCCTCGCCCTAAAAGGCGCGGGCCGGCACGACGAAGCCGGCCGGCACTATCGGGAGGCCCTCGACCTGGCGATTGCCGACGGGGACCGCAGCGGGATCGCCCAGTGCACGATGGGCATCGGTTCGTGCCTGTGGGCCGGTGAGCGGTACGCCGACGCGATGCCCTTCCTCCGTGAGGCCGCCGACCTCTACGACGGACTCGAAGAGGTGCGGGGCGGCGCGCTGGCGGACATCCTGCTCGGCTCGGCCGCCGCCCGCCAGGGCGATCCCGACGACGGTATGGCCCCGCTCTCGGAGGCCCACGCGAGTCTGGCCCTGCTCAGGCCTCCCGACCCGCTGAACGCTGGCCGGGCCCTGGCCTTCCTCGGCGAGGCCCATTCGCTGGCCGGGCGGCACGACCTCGCCGTCGTCGCCCTCACCGAGGCCCAGCGGACGTTCGAGGACATCGGTCACGCCCACTGGCTCGCCCACACCTTCGAGCTTCTCGGCCAGGACGCCGAGCGCGCCGGGGCGACGGAGGCGGCCCTCGGCTGGTACACCGCCAGCCTCGACCGGTACGCGACGCTGGCCTCCTTCCGGGACATGGAGCGCCTGGACGCCCGGATCACCCGGGCGAACGGCCCATGACCGCAAACCCGATGACCCCGGCTGCCCTGGCCAATCACTGAGGGTGTGACCCCCCAGGGCAGCCGGCCCCGGACTCCCGGCCGATCCCGCTTCACCTGGCCGGATGTCCGCCGGTGACCCGGTGGGCGGCGCCAACGACGCCGCCGCCCGCCGGCCACCACCGACAGTGGCGACCCGTACGCTGTCAGCTTCGAACTGCGAGCCCATTATGCGCAGTTGACTGATCATCACACGAGAGAGAGTCCCTATGCCCGACACGGTGGAGACCGACGTCACCAGCACCGACACCCCCGAGCAGCTGCGCTCGGCGATGACGGACAGGCTGCTCGCGGAAGGTAAGATCACCAGCGGCGCCGTCGAGCACGCGTTCCGCACGGTGCCGCGCGAGATCTTCGTCCCCGAGGCGCCCGCGCAACAGGCGTACGACGTGGACGACGTCGTGATCACCAAGCGGAACGAGCACGGCGTCGCGATCAGCTCCGTCAGCGCCCCCCGCATCCAGGCGTTCATGCTGGAGCAGGCCGACCTCAAGCCCGGCCACCACGTCCTGGAGATCGGCTCCAGCGGCACCAACGCCGCGATGATCGCCGAGATCGTCGGGCCGGACGGCGAGGTCACCACCCTGGACATCGACCAGGACGTCACCGACCGCGCCACCCGGGGCCTGACCGCCACCGGCTACGACCGGGTGAACGTCGTCCTCGGCGACGGCGAGCACGGCTGTCCCGACCACGCCCCCTTCGACCGCATCCTCGTCACGGTCGGGGCCTGGGACATCCCGCCAGCCTGGGTGAACCAGCTCACCGAGCACGGCACCATCACGGTCCCGCTGCGGATGCGCGGCGTCTCCCGCTCGATCACCATGCGCCGCGAGGGCGACCACCTGGTGAGCGTGTCCGCCGAGATGGCCGGCTTCGTACGGATGCAGGGCGAGGGCGAGCACCAGGAGCAGCTGCTGCTCCTGCACGGCGAGGAGGTCGGGCTCCGCTTTGACGAGGAGCCGCCGACCGGCGCGGAGCTGCTCACCGGTGCGCTGGACACCGAGCGGGCCGAGGAGTGGAGCGCGGTGACGGTCGGGCAGACCGAACCATTCGACAGCCTGCACCTGTGGCTGGCCAGCGCGCTGCCCGGCTTCTGCATGCTGTCCGCCACCGCGGAGACCACGCTCGTCGCGCCGCAGAACCGCGTGGCCTGCCCGGCGTTCACGGACGGGTCGAGTCTGGCCTACCTGGCGCTGCGCAAGGTCAGCGACGAGCCGAAGACGTTCGAGTTCGGCGCGCGCGGGCACGGGCCCGAGGGGGCGAAGCTCGCCGCCGAGCTGGCCGAGCAGGTCCGGGTCTGGGATCGCAGCCACCGCTCCGGACCGGCACCGACGTTCACGGTCTACCCGGCGGGGACGCCGGACGACCTGCTGGGTGAAGGCCGCGTCATCGACAAGCGGCACGCCCGCATCACGATCTCCTGGTCCTGATCAACGGGCCAGGCAGGAGAAGGAATCCAACTACCCAAGGAGGGGATCAGCATGGCGCCTCAGACGCTCATCGCGCCGGAGACCGAGAACGCCTCGGTCGTCAGCCTCGACGGCTCGGACTTCGACCTCGACCCGACCATCGTGGAGAGCGGCGACGTGTTCGCGAACCTGCTTCGCGACACGAACGACAACTGCGGCAGCACCTGCTCGGGCTCCGCGTGCGCGAGCGGCGGCGGCAACGTCGCCTGACCTGAGTACCTGCTGAACGTTCGGCGGGCGGGCCGGGATGCATCCCGGCCCGCCCGCCGGGCCCTTTCTCCGTCTCTCGTGGGGGTGATGAGCGTTGTACCGCGCCGTGGATGCAGTCCTGCTCAGGGCGGCGGCCATACCGGTCAAGCAGGAGTGGCCGGACCTGGCCGGCGGGGACGCCGGGCAGTGGCGGGCCTGGCTGCACCAGGTCTGGTCGAACGAGGAGTTCGCCGAGGCGGTGACGGTGGCGAGCCCGGTCGTGGCCGACCGGGTCCGGGCGGTGGCCGCCGGACAGACCCCGCCGGACAGGCAGTTGCGGCGCCTGACGGTGTCGGTCCTGCGCTACGCGCTGCGTGCCAGTGGGAGGGCGACGCCGTTCGGCCTGTTCGCCGGGATCGCCCCGGCCCGGATCGGGGACCGGCTCGCCCTGTCCCTCGGCGGCGCGCACCAAGCCCTGGCGAGGCCGGACGCGGCGTGGCTGTCGGCCGCCGTCGCCGCCCTGGAGGCCGACGCCGTCCTGCTCGGCCGCCTGACCGCCGTGGCGAACCCGCTCTGCTTCAACCGGGGGGACCGCCTGGTGGTGCCGTGGCAGGCCAGCCCGACGCCCGGAGGCGATCCGGTCGAGGTGGCCGTGCGGCGCACCCGGCCCGTCGAAGCGGTGCTCGGCACCGCCGCCGCCCCGGTGCGCGTCGCTGTGCTGGCCCGGCAGCTCACCGCCGAATTCCCGACCGCCGCGCCCGGCTCCGTACGGGGCCTGCTGTCCTCGCTGGTCGCCCAGCGGGTCCTGCTGACCGCCCTTCAGCCGCCGATGACGGCCACCGACCCGCTCGCCCACGTCCTCGCGGTCCTCGACCAGGCCCAAGCCGACACCGTGCCCACCGTCGCCCCGCTGCTCCAGTTGCTGCGCGAGACCCACGAGGTGCTGCAGCGCCACAACCGCGCCGAGAAACCGGGCGAGCGGCGCGAGCAACGCCAGCGCCTCGCGCAGGCGATGACGAAGGCCCTGGCCTGCGAGAAGCCGGTGATGCTGGATCTGCGGCTGGACGCCGCCCTCACGCTGCCCCGCCAGGTTGCGGCCGAGGCCGAGGCCGCGGTGACCGTGCTGACCCGCCTCACCCCGCAGCCGGACGGGAACCCGGTGTGGCGGGACTACCGGGACCGCTACCTGAACCGGTACGGCACCGGCGCGGTCGTGCCCGTCCTGGAGATCACCAACCCGGACGGCGGGATCGGCTTCCCCGCCCGCTACCGCGAGACCCTGCACGAGATCCCCCGCCCGGCCCTGACCGGCCGCGACGCCCGGCTCCTCGCCCTGGCCCAGGCCGCGGCCGTCGAGGGGCGCACCGAAACCGTCCTGGACGAGCGGGCCGTCACCGACCTCGCCCGCGTGCCCGCCGGCCACCATGCCCAGCCCCACGCCGAGCTGACGTTCACCATCACCGCGCCGACCCGGGCCCGCCTGGACAGCGGTGACTTCACCCTCACCGTCACCGGAACCCCGCGCGCGGCCGGGACCACCGCCGGCCGGTTCATACCCCTGCTCGGCGCCGACGACCGCGACCGCATGATCGCCGCGTACGCCGCCCTGCCGACCCTCGCCGCCGAAGCGATCCCCGTTCAGCTGTCCGCCCCGCCCCTGCACACCCGGGTCCAGAACGTCGGCCGCGCCCCCGCCGTCCTCCCCCTGCTTCTGCCCCTGGCCGAACACCCGGACCCCGCCGGACCCGAGGTGCTGGACCTGCGCGACCTGGCGGTGTGCGGCGACCACGAGCGCATGTGGCTGGTCTCCCTGTCCACCGGCCGCCCGGTCGAGGCTCGGGTGATGAGCGCGGTCGAGTTCCGCAACAACACCCAGCCCCTCGCCCGGTTCCTGTGCGAGATCACCACCGCCCACACCCCGACCTACACCGGCTTCGACTGGGGCGCCGCCGCCCAGCTGCCGTTCCTGCCCCGGGTCCGCTACCGCCGCACCGTCCTGGCCCCGGCCCGCTGGCGCCTGGCCGCCGCCGAGCTGCCGCCGGCCACCGCCCCGTGGCCGAAGTGGCGCGAGGCGGCCGACCGGTGGCTGACGCTCTACCGCGCCCCGGACCGGGTGTTCCTCACCCAGCACGACCTGCGCCTTCGCCTGGACCTGAGCGAGAGCGCCCACTTGGTCCTGCTGCGCGATCACCTGGCCGACCACCCGGCGGCCGAGCTGACCGAGGCACCCGCCGACGAGGCGTTCGGCTGGATCGACGGCCGCCCGCACGAGATCACGATGCCGCTGGCCAGCACCCTCCGGCCCGTCCCCACTGCCCGCCGCCGCCCGGGGCTGCTGCGCACCCGAGGCCACCTGCCCGGTGCCGCCGCCTACCTGTCCGCGAAGGTCTACGGCCACCCCCACCGGCACACCGAGATCCTGACCGCCCACCTGCCCGTGCTGCTCGCCGCGTTCGACACCGCGCCCCCGCTGTGGTTCCTGCGCTACACGGACCCCGACCCGCACCTGCGGCTGCGCCTGCCCCTGCCGGACACCGCCGCCTACGGCCCGGCCGCCCTGCACCTCGGGGCCTGGGCCGCCCGGCTGCGCGACCTGGGCCTGATCACCCACCTCCAGCTGGACACCTACCAGCCCGAGGCCGGCCGCTACGGCCACGGCCCGGCCCTGGCCGCCGCCGAGGCGGTGTTCGCCGCCGACTCCCGTGCCGCCGTCGCCCAGCTGCGCCTGACCGCCGCCTCCGGACTCGACCCGCGAGCGGTCACCGCCGCCGGGATGGCGGCCATGGCCACCGGCTTCCACGGCGGCGCCGACGCCGGGATGCGCTGGCTGACCTCCACCATCCCGGCGGGCTCGCCGACCCCGGTCCCGCGCGAGGTGCACCA
This sequence comes from Kitasatospora sp. NPDC048296, assembly GCF_043201815.1. Taxonomy (NCBI): domain Bacteria; kingdom Bacillati; phylum Actinomycetota; class Actinomycetes; order Kitasatosporales; family Streptomycetaceae; genus Kitasatospora; species Kitasatospora sp. NPDC048296. Next base: position 76,564 of record NZ_JBICZB010000030.1, on the reverse strand, counting down.
ACAGGCCGTCCGCCTCGCCGACCCCGGCCACGACCGGGCGACCCTGCGCGAGACCCCGGCCGGAGCCGACGTCGCCGACGCCTGGGCCCAGCGTGATGCAGTGCTGGCCACCTACCGCGACCAGCTCACCGCCACCGACCCGGACGACGACGAGGTGCTGCTGTCCCTGCTGCACATGCACCACGTGCGGGCCCTCGGGATCGACCGGGACCGCGAGCGGCTGTGCCATCGCCTGGCGCGCGCAGCCGCGTTCTCCTACACGGCGAAGGCCGCGCGGTGAACCGGGCCGCCCAGTCCCTGGCCAAGGGCGCGGCGGGCCGGGCGCTGCTGAGCATCGAGCGGGCCGCCGCCGGGCGGGGGAGCTGGAAGAGCGTCCACGCCCTCCTGGCCGAGGCGCTGCACGGGGGCGTCAGCACGGGGCCCGGGATGGGCCTGTTCTACGGGGCGCCCGCCGCCGCGTACGCCGTCCACAGCGCGACGATCGGGCCCGGCCGCTACCAGCGGGCCCTCCGGGCTCTGGACGAGGCGGTGGAGACGACAGCCCGCGCCCGGCTCGCCGCCGCGCACACCCGCATCGACCGCGGCCTCACCCCGGAGTTCGCGGAGTTCGACCTGCTGTACGGGCTGACCGGGATCGGCGCGCACCTGCTGCGCCATCACCACGGCGGCGAGCTGCTGGAGGAGATCCTCGCCTACCTGGTGCGGCTGACCGACCCGCTGCCCAACGGCCTGCCCGGCTGGTGGACCCATCTCGCCCCGTCCGGCGTCCGCTCGCCGCAGTACCCGGACGGGCACGGGAACCTCGGGCTGGCCCACGGCATCAGCGGCCCCCTGGCCCTGCTGGCGCTCACCGCCCGCCACGGCGTCACGGTGCTCGGCCAGCCGGTGGCGATGCGCCGGATCCTGGCCTGGCTCGACGCCTGGCGCCAGGACGGACCCATCGGACCGTGGTGGCCCGAGGTCGTCACCCGCTCCGAAGAAGCGGCCCGCCGCACCCGCCAAGACGGACCGCTGCGCCCGTCGTGGTGCTACGGCACCCCCGGCCTCGCCCGGGCGCAGCAGCTCGCGGGCCTTGCGCTCGCCGACCCCGGCCGCCGGCAGCTCGCCGAGGCGGCGGTGCTCGGCTGCCTCGCCGACCCGGAGCAGATCGGCCGGCTGCCTGACGACGGCGGGCTGTGCCACGGCGCGGCCGGGCTCTACCAGACCGTGTGGCGCATCGCCCAGGACAGCACCCACGCGGCCTTCGCCGGGCACCTGGACGCGCTCGCCGCCCTGCTCCCTGCCTCGGACGAGGGGCAGGCGGGCCTGCTCGACGGGACCACCGGCGCTGCCCTGGCCCGCAGCACCGCCGCCACCGACGCGGCGCTGTCCGGCTGGGACTCCTGCCTGCTCCTCAACTGACCGAAGGGAGAAGACGCCGTGACGACAACGATGCTCCAGCTGCACGTCCACTTCACCGGCCAGGACGTCGCCGAGCCGGCGGCGCTCGCCCGCCTGCGCCCGGCACTGTTCGATGCCGAGGTCGGCGGGCACCTGAAGAGCTGGCACTTCGTCCGCAAGGGCGACGTGTGGCGGGTGCGCTACCAGGTTCCCGAGGGCGTCGACCCGGACAAGGTCACCGGCGCGCTCACCGATGCCCTCGCCGACAGCCGGGTGAGCGGCTGGACGCAAGTCGTCTACGAGCCCGAGGTCCATGCCTTCGGAGGCGGGTCCGGGATGCAGGCCGCGCACCGGTTCTTCCACGAGGACAGCCGCCAGGTGCTCGACCACCTCGCCGCCCCCAGTGGGCGGGACCGGCGGCGCGAGCTGGCGATCATCCTGGTGACCGCCCTGCTTCGGGGCGCGGGGCAGGAGTGGTACGAGCAGGGCGATGTCTGGGCCCAGGTCGCGGCCCACCGGAAGGCCGAGGCAAGTCCGGAGCAGCTGGCCCGGCTGGGCCCGGCTCTGGAGCGGCTGGTGAGCGTCGATACCGGGCCGGACAGCGCTCTGGCCGGCGGCGCGCTGGCCTTCGCAGCACCGTGGCTCGACGTGCACACGCAAGCCGGCCGACGCCTGGTGCGTCTGGCCCACGGCGGGCAGTTGACCCGGGGGCTTCGCGCGGTCTGCGCGTACCACGTGCTCTTCCACTTCAACCGGATGGGCCTGACGCCCGCCGTGCAGGGTGCCATCGCGTCCACTGCCAGCGGCCTCGTGTTCGGCAAGGAGTGACATGGACCTGCTCTCGATCGCCTCGCGGTTCCCCCTCGCGCCCCGGCACCGGCCGCCGTGCCCGCCGCTGCCGGTCCGGATACAGCGCCTGGACGAGCAGGCCCGCAAGGCCGATGAGACCGGCGACGCGACCGGCGCCTCCGCCGTCCACAACCTCGCCGCCCTCATCGCCGCCGACCTCGGCCTGCCCGACCTCGCCCGCCGCCTGTGCGCCGACCACGCCCGGCTCTTCTACGAGGCCACGCCGCTGGTCGCCAAGGACGCCTGCCACTCCCTCGCGCCGATCGTCAACGTCGTCAACCTCCTGATCCGCGAAGGCGACGCGGACCAGGCGTTCGAGGTGCTGCGGGCGCTCCACGAAGCCGTCGCCACCCGCACCGACGCCACCGTGGCGGGCATCGCCGTGCCCGTCACCGCCCTGACCGCCAACGACCGGGACCACCAGGAGGTCGTGCAGTGGGTGCGCGGCACGTTCCTGGTCGACGGCTCCCGCGCCCTGGCCCGCGCCGGGCGCTGGAAGGAGGCCCACGCCCACCTGGAGCGGCCCAAGGCGATCGGACGGCGCATGTTCGAGGGCCGCCAGATCGCCGTGCTCGCCGCAGCCACCGGAGGCGACACCGCCGCCGCGCTCGCGCTCCTGGCCACCACTCTGCCCGGCGATCCCTGGGAAGCCACCGTCACCGCCTGCCTGACTGCCCTGTGCCGCCCCGTCACCGACCCGGCCGAGATGCTGGACTCCTACGAGCAGCACGCGGTGGACCCGCAGAACGCGGTGTTCAACACCCGGCTCGGCCTCGCGCTCCTCGACACCGCAGGCGGAACCGACCGAGCCCGGCGCACCGCCCGGTTCCTGATCGCCCGGACGCTGGAGCACGGCGACGGCTACGCGGCCCGCGACGTCCTCGCCCACCCGGCCAGCGCCGCCGCCCTCACCTGCGCCGAGCAGCAGCAGCTGACCGAGACCGAGACCGCCTGCGGCCTGGACCGGCGGGAGCTACCGGCCGACCTGCACGACACCTTCGCCGCCGCCCTCAACCGCAGTGCCTCGGCGCTCACCCGCAGCCTGGCTGCCAGCCGATAGGGAACGCATGGATTACAACACCTGGCCCCGGGTCTTCGTCGTGGACGTGGAGGGCAACGGCGCCCAGCCGCCGGACCTGGTCGAGGTCGCCGCCATCCCGGTGGACAACGGCCGTCCGGACTCCTCCGCCGCCCGCTCCACCCTGGTCCGCCCACCGCGTCCGATCACCCAGCTCGCCGTGGAGGTGCACGGCATCACGAACCAGGCCGTCGCCTCCGCCCCGCCCTGGGCTCAGATCGGCGGCCAGGTGCGCGCCGACCTGGAGGGCGCGTGGATCGCGGCGCACAACGCCCACGTCGACCACGGCGTACTGCTGCGGCACCTGCCGGGGTGGCAGCCGGCCGGGGTGCTGGACACCCTGCGCCTGGCCCGCGCGACCTACCCGCACGCTCGCGGGCACGGCCTCGACGCGCTGATCAAGCACACCGGCATCGACCTGTCGGCCGTCCCGGGCCAGCGCCACCGGGCCGCCTACGACGCCCACGCCGCCGCGCTGCTGCTGCTCCACCTCGCCGGGCACTACGTCTCCTGGACCGCCCTGGTCGCCGCGGCCGTCCCGCCCGGCCTGCCGGGCCACCAGTGAGACCGGAATCGGTTGTTGGCCCCTGATCCGTCGATCGGTGCTGGTGGAGGATCGTGCAGGAATCGATAGTTGGCCCAGTTCGGAACCGATAGTTGGCCTGAGCGAGTCGCATAAAGTCACGGAGAGTAGTCGCCCGGTTCGCGATCTGCGCTGCCGATCAGGGCCCGAACCCGGTCGTCGAGGACCGTCCGTAGCCTGTGGTCTGTGGCGTGATGGATGTGGTGCAGAATCCGGAGCTCGGGTGTCCCGGGCCCGACTCGGCGGTGGAAGGCAGACAACGGCGCTCGGAACGAGGGTGCGAGCTGCCATTCGCTGCCGGTGACGGCGGCCCAGATGTAGGCGGAGGCGCACTCCCGGAGTAGCTCGTCGGAGCTTGTCCGCCGGCCTTGACCGAGCATCCGGCCCAGCTGTTGGGTGATGGTGTCCCAGTCGGAGTGCCGAAGGTGCCAGAAGGCGAGGTTCTGGCGGCGCTGGTAGTAGTTGACGGGTTCTCGGGCGATGTGCAGGGTGAGGGCTTCGAAGGCCTCGGCAATATCCGCGCTCAACAGCGGATGGGCGCTGTTCTGGCTCGGATGGAGGTTCTGACGCATGAGCGCGCCGGGGCCCGAGCGGTCCCAGCTATGGGGAATGCCCAGCAGCTCGGATGCTGCGTCGACGGAACAGCCCGCAGCGGCCTGGACCAGTTGGACTGCCACGACTCGGCGGAACTGGACGGGCTTTCGCAGGTGCCCTGGAGGTGCCCCGTTCTCTGCCAGGACCGTGAGCCAACTGCCCGGCGGACGCTGAGGGATGTGCTCAGGCAGGTAGCCGCGTTCGCGCACCGGGATGACTAGCGGGCCGGTGTGCGAGATATGCGTAGGCACGAAGATCTTTTGGCAGCACTGCTCGACGTCGTGCCTGAAGAGCGGTGAACACCTGGTCCTCAGGATGTCCCAGGTCTGGCTCCAGGCGGATGCGTCGTAGCGCGGGGCGCGTCCTGAGAGGTTGTGGATTTCGGCCCGGAACGCAGTTCTCGGCAGGCGGACGAGCCGGTCGGCGAGGCTGAGTACTTCTGCGGAGGCCGTGCTGGCGGTGGGCAGAGCGCCCCAGCGTGGCTGTGTCCGTCCGGGCCAGGGCCCGTGAACACCGCGTCTGTACTCGTCCATGAGCTGCGAGATGGCGCCGCTGGGTGGCCCGGATGGGTCTGGCGGCTGCCGGGCTGCGGTGATGAGAGCGACAGCGACTCGAAGGTCCGAGAAGCGCGAGAATGCCGTCGAGGGGTAGTGGCCGGGTTCCAGCATCGCCTGGAGCCTGCGTTGAAGGTCAGCGAGGTCCGGAGCGAGCTGTATTGCGGGGCTGGCCGCGAGATCGTCCAGCGGGTGGCCGCAGACCGCGCCCTGAGGCCCGGCTGAGACCCGGTTGCGGCAGCGCGCGGGGTGAAGGTGGCCAAGGCCCGGGAGGGGAACAAGCTGGGGGCTCTTTGCCCATGATCCGGCCTGGGCCGGCCGCCGACAGTGTGGGCAAGTGTCGACGAGCATGCGGTTGTGTTCCAGACAGGCGAAGATCACAGGCAGGCGCCAGGACAATTTCCAGGGTCCGCCGTGCAGTTGCTGGATCCGGCTCCCGTCGCCGGCGAGGCACTCCGGGCAGTAGCGGCTGAACGACAGCAGCATCCAGTCGGTGATCACCTTCCGAAGCCGCAGCACTTGACCGGGCTGGCCCAAGACATCAGCGACGGGCGGGTAGTGGCTGCTCCAGGAGCGGAGGGTCAGCCGGTCGGACTCGTCCTCGGTCAGCCGGGTCGAGCGGGCGAACGCTGCCCGGACGTTCGCTTCGAGCATGAACAGGTGCCGAATCGGGGCCTGGCCCCGGTCCTCGGATGCGAGCCCCGTTCGCCTGACCACCTGGGTCGGGGTCAGATCGAGGTGATGAGCGAGTCTCAGGACGAATCCGGGCAAGCCCTCGCCGGGCAGCGGGGCCAGGCTCCTTGGCAGCGGAGGGTGTGCGTCACGGCCAGGAACCATCGGCTCAGGCCCCGCCCGCGGCTGCCCTGGGGCCGGCGTCGTCGAAGACGGTGTTGCGCGGGCGCTTCTGCCGTCGGGTCGGAGGCTTCTTCTCCTGGGAAGAGGAGAGATCCGGAACGATGGGGATCTCCCCGGCTCCGGGATCGCGGCCCAGCGCGTCGAGGCTGATGGTGATCGTGTCGAGAAGTTCCTCGTCCAAGAACTCCTTCTCGCTGGCGATGGCTTCCATGGCGCCGTCCTCGATGAGCCGCGCGAGCAGGCCGATGACGCCGTTGGTGCGGCGCATCAGGTATTCGGGCATGGTGCCCCCGGTGAGCATCCCCGGCCAGGCGTTGAACAGTCGCAGGCCGTCCTCCAGACCGGCGAGGTGGTCCCGGAATACCTCGATGCCTTCCGGGGTGGTGTATTCGAAGGTCCCGAGTTCGACGAGGTCGAAACGGCGCTCGGTCTGGGTCACCTCCAGCCCGTGGACGCGGGTGCTCGCCGAGGGCGGGAACACCCATTGGCGGGCTCGGGAGTCCCACCTCGCCTTCCGCAGCAGGCCAGAACCTGGGATGTCGGCACCGATCAGGACGAGGGTGACGTTCATGCTCATGAACGCCCGGATCAGGTCGAGAACGTCCTGGTCGTCGGCCCGGTGCATGCGGAGTCTCGTAATGTCATCCAGAATCAACGCGCGGACCCCATGGTCGTCGAGCGAGGCCGCGACCTGCTGGACGAGCTGGGGAAGGGTCAGGCCCTTCGTGTGGGCGCCGAAGAAGTCGAGGATCGCCTGGCAGGTGCTCTTCGGCGTCGCAGTGACCGGCGTCTGGACATAGACGACAGGGGCGTGAAGCGCTCGCGTTCCGGGCATCGCATGCGGATTGATCTGGTCGCCCGCTTCCCGGAAGGTGACCTCGAACTCGGCGGCGATGTCGCAGACGGTCTCAGTCTTTCCCTGGTAACCGAGGCCGAAGACCATCACCCCGGGCCAGGTCGCGGACGTGAGCCGCATGGCGTTGCCCCGGATGCGCCGGTCGACGAGAGAGGCGACTCTCTTCGCCATCGGTGTCTCCTGCAGCGGCATGTTGACGTGCGTCGCCGTGCGGTGCAGGTTGTGGAGCGCCTTGTCGCGATCGCTCATCGCCTGCCACTGCTCCAGGGACAGTCGGGGCGCTGGGACGAAGGACCGGCGGGACCGGCAGTAGTACTGCCAGCCCTCGTAGGTGTCCCGGCGGGGAGGCTTGCCGCCGAGGATCCCGGCGAGCGGGTGGGTCGGTGCGGCATCGGTCATGCGTGGTCCTCAAGCGGTGCGGGGGCGTCGTCGGGCGGAATGAGGAAGAGGTTGCGCCGGCGCAGGCTGTCGCCCAGCCGCGGCGGCGGGACCGGGCGACGGACCGACGACACCTCGCGTAGCCGGCGTCGTTCCGCATCGACCGCCTTCGCGATGCCAGCGGCCTCGACGGGCCAGGCGACCACTTCGGCCGCCGGGCCCTCTGACGTGGAGGGCTGGTCGGCTGCGGCTTGCGCGGCGTCGGCGGCCCGGCGCGAGCGGGCGGTCTTCTCCCGCTTGCCCATCTGGGAGGGCCACTGGCTGACCGGAATCGCCGAGCCGAGGATGTCCAGGAGGACCGGCAGCAGTTCCTCGTCCGAGCGCGGTTTCAGCCCGGCCCGGCGGACCTCGCCGAGCAGGGCGTCGACGTTGATGTCCGAGAACGCCGGGACCTCGCCCTCGGGAGGCAGGCCGGTCCAGCGCAGGACGTGCCAGCGTTCGGGATCGTCGGGGTCCTGGAAGAACACGGTGCGGCGGTCGCGGCGGTCGGAGCGGATGACCCACTTGCCCTTGTGCCGGCCGCCCCGTGACGACCGGCCGTGGAAGCGGTCCTCGTCCAAGACGTCGGCGTAGTAGAAGAGCCCGAGGATCTTCACCCCGCGGCCCGCGTGGATCTTCACGTGGTGGGGCCGCAGGAGCTTGTAGTAGAGCTCCGGCCCCGGGATCTCCAGGTCCAGGCCGCCCTGCCGTGTTGATGCCGCGAACAGCGAGTTCGGACTGTGGGGCCCATCCGGCGCCCAGGCCGGCGCGTACTCGCCCAACTCCCGGTTCTGCCAGACCTTCACCACCCAGGTGGCGACCACATGTTCGACCTGAGTTAGCGTCAGCACCGCATCCGCCTCGGGGTCAGCGCCCCGGTCGGCGACATCCGTTCCGGTGAAGCCCAGCAAGTGCTCCAGCAGCAGCGTCTTGATCGAGGAGAACGCCCGCTCGACGGCGAACTTGTCGTGGGCCCGCAGCGTGCGCGCCGGCAGGATCGTGCAGCCCAGCGCCCGCTCGGCGGCGACGATCTGGTGGCTCTTGTAGGGGCCGCCATGGTCGGTGGTGACCGTCTCCGGCGCGAAGAACGGCAGCGCGGCGACCCTGTGCCCGGCGAACTGGGCGACCAGCGTGGCCGGAGCGCCGGGGTAGGGCCACTCCATGTCCTCGCCCCAGCCCTCACGCATCGGCAGCGGCATCACCACGTCCCGCAGCAGCATCGCGATGTCCACCGACGTGTCCGACACCAGCGTGAGCCGGAACGCCACGATCGAGTGCGTGTAGAGGTCCAGTGCCAGCGACATTACCGCCGACACCGGCTCCCCGAACACCTGCTCGCGGACCTTCACCGGCAACGGCGTCGAGTCCAGCGCGACCACCTGCCCTGGCCGGTGGACCACCACCCGCCGCCCGGCCTGCGCGATCTCAGCGGTGCGGACGTAGCGCTGACGCGAACCGTCCGGGCCGAACCACTCCCGCCAGACCGCCGCCAGCGTTTTGCAGCACGGAACATCCTCGGCCGGGAAGTCCGGGAACACCTCCCGGACGTACTGGTGCAGCAGCCGGTGCCGGGCGGCCATGGACATCCGCGAGCGACGAATGCACTCCTCCCTCACTGCGTAGATCCCCTCCCGGATCTCCGGAGTGATGCTGGGGCGGCCCCCGCCCGCGCGGAGCCAGCGGCCGTCCGCGCAGGCCAGCACCAGATCCTCGCCCTCGCTGCGGGCCAGACGCTTCAGCGTCCGCACACTCATGAAACGCAGCCCCAGCGCCTCCGCCTCGACGGCCGGCATCGCCCGCAGTTCGGCGGCCTTGGCCCGGCGACGCTCGCCAAGGGTGGTCGTCACCGGGTCGAAGCCCGGCCTCGGCTCGCCCGGCAGGGCCCGTTCCGGATGGCCGGCCCGGAACCCTGTCTGGGTCTCCAGCACGTGTTCGGCCCGGATCCGGGCCCGCCGCACCTGGCCGGGTGTCAGGTCGGAGAGCGACGCGCCCCGCCGGTCGCCGCCCACTCGGGTCGGATGGTCGGGGGCGGGAAGCGGACGGATGCCGGGGTGGTTCGCCAGCCAGCGCAACGACCGCCGGCTCAGCTCGCCGTCGGCATCGGCCAGAACCACCCGGCCCAGATGCGGTTCCAGTTCCTCAACCGTGTAACGGACGCCGCCGAGCTCAAGCTGGACCCCGGGCGCCAGGACCAGGACGCCGCGGCTCACGACCGCCGCCCCTGCGACGGAATCACCGGATGCTGCCTGGCGAGCCAGACCGAGGACCGATCACCGAGCGGGGCGCCCAGATCGACACCGAGCCGGCGGTGCCAGAGCAGATGGACCGCCTCAGCCCGTGCCAGCTCCGGCCAGGCCGTCGACTCCACCAACTCCCTGAACCGCAACGGCCCCTCGGTGACGGCGTCCAGCAACTCACCGTGCAGGCCGAGCGGGTCCTTGCGCGGCCGGCGCCGAGCCGACAACGCGTCCAGCACCCCCACCACGTGCGGGCGCCAGCCGGTGACCACGATGTAGTGCCAGCCGGCCGCCGTCGCGACCTCCCGCGTCGCGGCGAACTTCCGCGCGTCCTCGTCACGGACCAGAGCGGCGGGGCGGACGTCGAAGAGCCAGACGCCATCGCGCATCAGCGCGAGGAAGTCCGGGATGTGCGCCGAGCGGCCGCCGGTGTGCTCGAAGTCCAGGCGGAACGGCTGCGGCAGCACCTCCCGGGCCCGCAGGAAGTCCAGCGCCCGCAGCAGGTCCCGTTCCTCCAGCGACTCGAACCCGTGCTGGCGGCCGGTGGAAACCATAGGCTCCAGCCCAGGCCGGTGCCGCTGCCGGGCCCGCCAGGTGAACCGGCGAACCGGCTGCGAGTCAAGCACCGGCACCGACTCCAGATCCCTGACCGGCCAGACCACCTGGCCGCCGTCGAACAGCCAGGTCGTCGACCAGTGACTCGGCCAGGACGCATCGAGCACCAGGTGCGGGCGGTGATTGCCGTCACCGGTGAACGTGCTGATCAGCGCAGTGAGATCGCATGCGTCCGAGCGGATGGCGGGTCCGGTCCGGAAACTCATGCGCCAACCCCAGCACCCTCGGCGCCCGCGGGTAGCCAGGCGGGGTGATGTTCACCCGGTCAAGTGAAGATCACGAAGCGGAGGCCGGAGCGTGGCGGGCAACCTGACCGCCGAGATCAGGAGGATGGCGGCCAGCGCGGGGATGGCACTGCGGTACTGGGCCGAGCTGGCCCGCCTGTTTCGCGTGGCGGGCGGACCTCAACTCCTGACGGCCTCTGCGATCTGCAGGGCGGCCTGGGCGGGCGTGAGGTGCGTGGTGTCGACGACCTCGGCCTCGGCGTGCAACCAGGTGCGGGCCGCCTCGGCGTAGGGTTCAAGGTATTTGAGGCGGAACCAGGAATTGGGACCAACAACAGTGTCCCCTGCGATGCGCCCGCGGAGGGTCTCCTGATCGGCATGGAGAACGAAGTGCCGCACCGGAATGGCGTGTTGGGCGAGGCCCGTGCTGATCTCGCGCCAGTACTGCTCGACCAGGACAGTCATCGGCATCACCAGAGTCCCGCCGGTGTAGGCGAGCACGTGGCGGGCGGTCTCAACTACGAGTGGCCGCCACGGCGGCCAGTGCTGGAAGTTGTCCGTCCCGGGCAGCCCCGGTGTGATGTCCATGAGTGTCTCGCCAACCTTCTCGGCGTCGAACACCCGGGAGTCGGGGATCAGCTGCTGCACGAGTGCACTGGTCGTCGTCTTGCCTGCACCGTGAGTGCCGTTGAGCCATACGATCATGGGTTCGACACTAACGGCCCGCGGGTCACAGGAACGGGCATAGCAGAAATCCGGTACGGCTTCGGCGCTGCCTGCGACGGTGTCAACCACTGAGATCGGGTGTCACCTAGCTCGAAAAGTCGCAACTACCCGGTGTAGCCAGAACCCGCAAGGGCCAACTAGTGATTCCAGAGGCCAACTATCAATTCCGGCCTCAACCAGCCGCCGAAGGAGGACCCGACCTTGTGGTGAGCAGCCCGGCCGGAATCGAAAACGACCGGGCTCGCCGAGAACCGCCGGGAACCTCCCGGCGCTTGGATGCGGATTCGAACAGGGAGCAGGATCAACCCTCATGGAAGAGCTGCTGCACGTCGCCAACTTGGTTGCCAATAAGCTGAATTCGCACTGGGAGGGGCCTCTGGAGGAGCGCCTGACCCTGCAAGCGCTCAAGGTCTCGGAGGAGGCCGGCGAACTCGCCCAGGCCGTCATCGGAGCGCGCGGGATCAATCCGAACAAGGGCCACTCCCACACCTGGGACGACGTGCGCGCCGAGGCGTGCGACACCGCCCTCACCGCGCTCGTCACGCTCCACATGCTCGGCGGCGACCCGGCCGCGTTCCTCGCCGAGCACCTTCGCACCATCCGGGCCAAGGCCGAGAACTGGGAGGCACGCGCTTGACCATCACCGCTGCCGACGAGTCGGCCGAGTCCGAGCAACTCCAGTTCACCGGCGACAAGCGCCGCGTCGAGGTGACGCAGCAGATCACCGTCACCGCGATGGCCCGCCGCCTGCCCCAGATCGTCGCCCGCGCCTACTCCCTGACCTGGCGCATCGAGCCCCGCACCGCCGCCCTCCTGCTCACCTGCCAGATCCTGTCCGCCATCCTCGGCGCCACCGGCCTGTTCGCCACCGCCAACGGCATCAGCGCCGTCTTCGCCTCCGGCGCGACGACCAGCCGCCTGGTGGCCGCACTGCCGTCCATCGCGATCGTCGCCATCACCGCCGGGCTGCGCCGCCTGCTCGGCATCGTCAACCAGACCATCACGGTGCGCCTGTCCCCGCGCATCGCCCGCGAGGCCGAGGCGACGGTGCTGCGCGCCGCCCTCAACGCCGAACTGACCGCCTACGACCACTCCGGCTTCTCCGACGACCTGGAGGCCGCCGACCGGGGTGCGGAGAGCTGCGTCGAGATCCTGGGCGAGGTGCAGAACCTCCTGTCCTCGCTCGGCTCGCTGATCGGCGCGGCCTCCGTCATCGCCTACCTGCACCCGCTCCTGCTGCCGCTGCTGATCCTCGCCGCACTCCCCCAGGGCCTCGCCTCGGTCCGCGCGGCCCGGGTGCAGTACCTGGCCAGCCGCGACGCCATGGCCGACCGGCGGATCATGGCGAACCTGCGCTGGTACATCCGCCTCAAGGGCCAGGCCGACCAGGTCCGCTCCGACACCCTGGCCGACTTCCTGATGGTCAAGTACGGGGAGGTCGGCCGGCGCCTGGACCTCAACGCCCAGCGGGCCGCCACGGCGACGGCGAAGGTGTCCGTCATCGGTGCGCTCGCCTCCGGGCTCGGTGCCGGGATCGTGTGGGCCACGATGGCGTGGCTGGTCGTCACCGGCCGGATGAGCCTGCCCCACGGCGGGGCGGCCGTCGTGGTCCTCACCGCGGTCTCCAACAGCCTGGCGGGGATCGTCGGTTACGGCGCCTACCTCTTCCGCATCGGCATGTACCTCGACGACTTCTTCCACTTCCTCGACTCCGCCGGAGGCTTCGCCCTCCGCACCGGCACCCACCAGCCAGAGCCGCCCCGGCAGGTGACGGTCAAGGAGCTGACCTACGCCTACCCGGCCAGCGAGCGCACCGCCCTGTCCGGCGTGACCCTGCACGTCGATCGGGGCGAGATCCTGGCCCTGGTCGGCGAGAACGGCTCCGGCAAGACGACCCTGGCCAAGTGCCTCGCCGGCCTCTACACCCCCACCGACGGGAACGGCACAGTGCAGTGGGACGGCGCCGACACCCGAATGATGGACCCGCACGCGATGTGGAAGCAGGTCGCGGTCGTCCCGCAGGACTACGCGCGCTGGCAGATGTCGGCGCGGGAGAACATCACGCTCGGGCAGCCCCACGGCGACGGCGACGAGGCACTATGGGCCGCTGCGCGGGCTTCGGGCGCCGACGAGGTGCTGACGGAACTGCGCTCCGGCCTCCGGACGCTGCTGGCGGTGGAGTGGCTGGGAGGCGAGGAGCTGTCCGGCGGGCAGTGGCAGCGCATCGCCCTCGCCCGCGCCTTCTACCGCAAGGCCGGACTCCTCGTCCTGGACGAGCCGACCGCCGCCCTCGACCCCCGCGCGGAGCACCGGATCTTCACCAACCTGCGCGAACTGGCGGCCGACCGGGCGGTGGTGCTGGTGACGCACCGGCTCACGAACGTGGCCATCGCCGACCGGATCGTGGTCCTGGACCACGGCCGGATCATCCAGTGCGGGACGTTCGACGAGCTGGTCGCCGACACCGGCGGCCGGTTCCGCGAGCTGTGGGATCTCCAGAACGACCGCACAGGCATCCCCGCACAGCGCACCACCGAACAGGAGAACGCGTGATCTCATACAAGCTGCTCGCCGAACAGGCCCTGGCCGAAGGCGTCCAGAAGCTCGCGGCCGGAACCGTGGTCCGCGACCAGCAGGGGCGCGTCCTGATGCTGCGTCGCAAGCAGGACGACGTCCTGCCCGGCCTGTGGGACTACCCGGCCGGCGGGCTGAACGACGACGAAGACCCCAGGGACGGGGCGATCCGGGAGCTGGCCGAGGAGACCGGCATCCACTGCGCCGACATCGAGTACGCGCGGGCCCTGGACTTCGTCAACACCCGGGACCGTCTGACCCGCCAGTTCGTCTTCACCTGCACCGTCCCGGATGACACCGCCGTGAGCCTCACCGAGCACGACGCCTTCGGCTGGTTCCGCCCGGGCGAGCTGCCGCCGACCAGCGACGGCTACTGCGAGGTGATCGGCTGGCTCACCCACCGCCTCGCCGCCGGATGGAAGCCCGCCAGCCAGTACCTGGCCACGATCGACCGGCCAATGGCGTGGGCCTGCTTCCTGGTCCGCGACGAGCAGGGTCGAGTGTTGGGCATGCGCAACACCGTGGATACGACACGGTGGGACTGGCCGGGCGGGAACGTCGAGGTCGGGGCGTCCCCGTTCGACACCGCGCTGCGCGAGGGCCGCGAGGAGATCGGCCTCGACCTGCTCGCCGAGAACCCGGACGTGGTCGGCCGACAGCGGCTGATCGCCATCATCCACCAGCAGGCCGACCACGTCCGCCCTGTGCCGTCAATCGGCTGGGTCTTCGACGGCGGCACCCTCACCGAGGAGCAGCAGGCCCGCATCGTGCTCGACCCGGCCGAACACAGCGAGTGGCGCTTCGAGACCGAGTACCACTGGCGCCACTTCCTGACGCCGCAGGAGTACCGGCAGGACCTCCAGGTGCTGCGCGCCGCCCGCGCCGGCCGAGTGCTCTACCTCCAGCGCCCGGTCCCGCCCGAGCAGGACTTCGAAGGCATCATCGCCTTCGTGACGAACCGGCACGGCCACCTGCTGATGCACCACCGGGACCAGAAGGACGGCATCGCCTGGCCGAATCACTGGACCCCGATCGGGGGCTGGCGGGAGGGCGACGAGACGTCCGAGGAGACCGCGGTGCGCGAGGTGATGGAGGAGGCGGGCATCACCGTCACCGACGTCCGCCCGTTGGAGGGGCCCCGGCATGAGCGGGTCGGCCCCCTCTCGCGGGTGCTGCGCGCGGTCTATGACGGCGACCCAGAGGCGATCCGGCTCGGCGACGAAGGTCAGGCCGTCGAGTGGGTGCCCTTCGACAAGGCGACCGACCGGCTGGTACCGCCGTACCTGCGCCACTACCTCGACCTGATCGGGACCTGAGCCCCCACTCCGAACGCTTCTGCGGTAAGGCTCCACCTTCAGCCTTGCCGCCGATCACTTCTATTCGGGCAACCTTCCGCTGGGTGAGTGTTCTCCATGAGAGAACACTCACCCGAACTTGCTCGAAAAGAAGCGATCAACTGAGTTATGCTTCTTTTCATGACGCAAGCACCGACGGCCAGCGCTCTCACTCTCCGTGTTGGCGAAGCCATCCGAGAGGGCCGCGCCCGCAAGGGTCTCAGCGCTGCCCAGGTCGCCTCTCGCTGCGGCGATCTTGGAGTTCCTATTCCCACGACCGGGATCAACAAGATCGAGACGGGCCGCCGAGGCAGCTTGAAGCTGGAGGAGGCTATCGCCTTTGCCCACGTGCTGGACCTGCCGCTCGTCTCGCTGATCATCCCCCTGGGCGGGCCGGAGCTCGACCTGCTGCCCAACCTGCGGCTCTCCGCATGGGATGCCGCAAAGCTGATCACCGGCGAGGACTCCGAGGGCGGAGAGCCCGAAGGAAGCCCTCGCGGCGTCCTGGAGATGTTCCGCGAACATGAGGTCGACGTCCGAACAGCGTTGATCTCCACCCGAGCGGCCCGCGACCGTCGAGCACAGGCAGGCAAGTCCCCCATCGGATCACATCGCTACGAGGAACTCTCCAGCCAGACCTCCGAGTTCGAGCGGATCGCACACGGAGACTGCCAACGCCTGCTGCAAACCCGCGAACGAATGCGCGCGCGCCGTCTCTGTCCGGCACCGCTGCCAGATGAGCTCGACTTCGTGGATCCGATGACACCCCGGACGACCAACAACTGACCCGCTCTTCCCGCGCCGAGCCGAACCACGCCGAGGACCGTCCCATGCTCATTCCCGACGCAGCCCGCAGCAAGGTAGGTGCTGCGTGAGCGCCGCCTTCGTTGGCCCTGGTGCGGAGCCTTCGAGCCACGCGACCACGCCAGCTTCTGTCGACCTGCTCCACAGCGGCTGGTACACGGCCGAGGAACTCGCGCCGCTTCTGAAGGTCGATCCGTCGACCCTTCGCCGCTGGCGCAACTCCAAGCCTCCTCAAGGCCCGCCGTTCGTACGCCTCGCCAACCGAACCGTCGTCTACTCCATCCCCGACACGCAGGCATGGCTCCTGTCCCAACGAATAGTCCCCGCAGAACCGGAGGCCGCGTAGCTTGGCTGACACGCCCGTGATCGTTCCGATCGCGATCGACCTGACCGACGACATCGAGTTCCGAGCGGACCGCCGTCCCGACTTCCGGTTCCGCGCGCGCGTTCGCTGGTGGGATCCCAACGGCAGCGGACGGAAGTCCTTGTCCAACTCCGTTGCCTCCGAAGACGAGGCGAAGGACTGGATCGACCGTCTGCGCAAGGCTGCCAAACGCGGAATCGCTCCGTCGCTCTCGAACGTGACGTTGGCGGACTACGGGGACGAGAACTGGGACCTGGCCATGCGTGGCCTGGAGCCGAAGACCCTCGACCCCTACCGCGCCGGTTGGAAGCTGCGTGTCGTACCCACCATGGGCCACGTCCCGGTGGTGTCGATGACCAACGGGATCACCGACCGGGCCCTGAACGCCTGGATTTCTGACGAGGTCGGCAAGTCCTCCGTCAAGAACACCCTTGCCCCCCTTGTCCGGATCATGGAACAGGCCCGCCGTGATGGCCTTATCGACCTCAACCCCTGCCGGCTGACCGGCTGGCAGTCCCTGTACAAGCAGTACGAGGACGAGCTGGACAACCCACGCGCCCTCGCCCTGCCCGACTGGGACACCCTCGACGCCCTTGCAGAGGCGCTCGTCGCCCGCTCCCACGGCAACTACCGGATCTGGGGCGACGTCGTCCGATTCGCCGCCTGCACCGGCGCGCGCATCGGCGAGGTCTCCGGCGTCCGGGTCAGGGACATCAACCGCTTCGACTGGACCTGGGACCTACGGCGACAGACCACGCCCGGCCCCGGAGGGCTGACCGACAAGGGTACGAAGGGCAAGCGCCGACGTACCGTCCCGATCATCGAAGAGATCCGCGGCATGGTGACCTGGCGGCTCACCGTCGTCGGAAACGACCCGATGGCACGACTGTTCACCGGCCCTCGCGGTGGCCGCATCAGCACCGCCGTGCTCCGTGACGCCACCCACTGGGACGAGGTCGTCACTGCGCTCGGCTACGCCTGGCTTCGCCGTCACGGCCTGCGGCACACCGGCCTCACCTGGCTCGCCGACGCTGGAGTACGACTTCACGTCCTCCAGCGAATCGCCGGACACGGGCAGATCACGACGACCCAGCGGTACCTTCACCCGTCGCACGCCGACTTCATCGAGGCCGGCAATAAGCTCAGCGCCCATCTCAGCGCAGACCGCGAAGCCGCTCCGGCAGATCCCGAGCCGACCGCTCCCGCCCGGCGCCTCTACGTCGTCCGCTGAACACCCGTGTTGGCGGGCCCCCATCCGCTGGGAGCCCGCCAACACGGCTGCTTCACGCACACGATCCCGGCAGCCACCGATCAGGCCGTCAAGACGCGTGGCCCATTGACAGCTGTCCGCGCAGCTGGCTGAACAGCGGTCTTGCCGGGTTCAAACACCTTCGTAGTTCCGGTAAAGGGAGCGCTTCCTGGCGGAGAACGAAGCCGGCTTCAAGGAGATCACCTGCTCGGGAGGCGATGGGCATGGGCAGCCATGGCAGGACGGCCCTGAGCGCGTTCCGATCGACCGGCGAGAGCAGCCTGGCGGTCATTTCGAGGAGTGCTCGATACAAGGCACAGGCCGGTACCACTGGGGGCAAGCCCACCATCCCCGCTTTGGCGTTGGCTTGCTGACCGCACTGCAGGCCATCGATGTCGAGGTCGCCGTACAGCATGATGTCGGTCACCGGGTGCTCGCGTTCTTCGAAGGCCTCGGTTGCGGTAGGGAGTGACGCGACCAGTTGGTCGCCGGATCCGTGTGCGAGCCAGCCGGTTTGGGATCGGTCGGGCCAGGTACGGAGGATCTGCCGGAGGCTTGTGAAGGTGGCACTGTTCTCCACGATGAGCATCCATGGGGCGGGCCCGAGTTCGAACATGCTCAGCGGGGCGGGTGTGGGTCGGGCTCGGAGGTGTTCGGTGACGCTGAGCAGCCCTGCTTGCACCAAGTGGCTCTTTTCGATCTTCGTCAGGCGCTTCTCGTCGTGGTAGAGCTGGTAGGCGCGTTCGCAGAGCGGGATGATCTCGGCGTTCGGGTCGTCACGGATCTGGTTGTTGATCGGTACGAGGAGGTCCATGTCGGCTCTGCTGAGCCGGATGTGGTTCGCGAACGCGAGCGCGGGCACCCATGCTCGCGGTCCCAGGCCCATTCGCTTCGCTGGGGACGTGTTGACACGCTGAACCCATCGGGGAAGGCGCGGTTCCGCGCTGTAGTCCCACCCTGAGGGTGTGACGGGTAGGGACACGAGTCCTCGTTGGACGAGTTCGTCGGCTGCGGCAGCGAGGGCCTGGCGCCGGCGCGGGGACGTGGGAAGGCTGGAGTCTCCTTGATCGGCGGCGCCCGCCAGCGCGTCGAAGTCGACGCGCTGGCGGGTCTGCTGTTCGAGGAGTGCGGCCATGCGATCCGCTGGTGTCACGCCGGTTCCCCCGCTGCGCGCTGCTGGCCGTCCTGGGCGGGGCGGGTACGGCGCAGCAGGCGTGCTGATGTCATGGTGTCGGTGTCGGTTCGGGTGAGTCCTTGGGTCACCGTGTCGCCGTAGCGGTCTGCGATCTGGACGTAGCGGTTTCGGGTGCGGGCGTCGACGCCGTTGCGCAGTCGGATGATCAGGGGGAAGCGGCCGAGGGCCGGCAGGTCGTTGGTGCCGGTCGTGTAGACGAGCTGGATGCCGTGGGCTTCGGCTACGCGCCGCTGAAGGCCGATGAACGGCAGATAGTTGGCTTTGCCGAACGGATTGTCCAAGATGAGGGTGCCAACGCCGCCGGGAGCCTTCCGGTCGCGCTGGGCTGCTCTCATTCTGGCGAGGGTGCAGTAGAGCAGAACGGAGACGGTCAGGAGTTCGCCGCCGCTGAACTTCCTGATCTCTGTGACGGAGTCGCGTTCGACCGTGTCCAGGTTTTGGGTCGGCTTGATGACTTTCGCGAGGACGTTTCCGTGTCCGCCGAGGGCTGCCAGGACGAGTCGCTTCGTGAGGGTGATGGCCTCCGGGAGGGCGCTGGCTTTGCCGGTGGAGCCGGAGGGCAGTGCTGAGATGAGTCGGTCGATCTCTGCGGAGATTCGGCGGGCGAGTTCGTCGTCCGCGGGTTCGTGGCGGATCTCGAAGCCGAGGAATCGCTGGCCGGACCAGCGTCCGAGTCCGTGCGGGAGCTGGGAGTGCCGGGATACCTCCTTGAGGTCGTCGAGCACTGCCTTGACCAGGGTCACGCACGTCTGGACGACCATGAGTTGGTCCTCGGCGAGTTCGGCGAGCTGGTCGTTGACCATGCGTTCGCGGTCTTGGATGTCGTTGAGGAGTTGAGCCAGTCGTGCTGGGGCGGCGAGGTCGTGCTGGAGGCGGGTGAGGAGTCGCCCGTCGACGACCTGGGTGTACTCGGGCTGCTGGGATAGGAGTTCGACGCTGCGGGTTGCGCGGTCGAGTGCGCGGGTCGCGCGGTCGCGGGTGCGGCCGGCGTCGTCGAGGTTCGTGGTCAGTGCGGTCTGGAGGTCGCGTGCCTGCTCGGGGGTCAGGGATCGGGCAGTGTGTGCGGTGAGCTGGTACTGGTCGTGCAGGAGCGCATCGGCGGTGAGGTAGGTGCGGTCGGATCCGTCGGGGGCCGGCACCTCTCGGTAGCGGTCGGCGGTCGAGGTCACCGTCTGCACTGTCTGGAGCAGTTGCTCTGCTCTGCTGTGAGCGGCATCGGCTTCGCGCTGGAGTCGCTCGGCTGCCAGCTCGCGTTCGTGGATGCGGGCCTCGTTCTGCTTGGCCGTCTGGCGGGCTTCGCGGAGCGCCTGCTGTGCCTCGAGCGTGCTGCCGCAGGTGATGGCGGCGAGCGGAGGGACAAGCCGTTGAACTGCTCGCTGGGCCGCGCTGAGCTGGTCGGTTGCCTGCCGGTGAAGGAGGTTGGCCTGGGACTGGGTGTCGCGGGCGCTGACCAGTGCTTGCTCCGCGAGTTCCAGGCAGTGGGATCGTCGCTGGGGCTCGGCGGCATCCGCTCCGGTGACAATGATCGCGGCGCGTTCGCGGGCTGCGATACTGGTGTGCTCCAGCAGAGCGGTCTGCTTGGTGATGGCGGCTTCGCATGCTTCGAGGCGTTGTTGCAGCCCGTCGTCGCTGATACCGGCCTTCCAGTCGTGCCAGGCCTGGTTCCAACGGTCGCGCAGCTTCTCGACGGCCGCCATGGTGCCCTTCCCAGTGGGCGGCGGGGCGGCGTCCTCGCGAAGCGCGTCTTGGGGCAAGTGGGTTCGGATTGCGGCGAGTTCCTTCCGCCGGGATCCAAGGCTGTGGGTGCAGCGTTGGATGGTGACCGCGTAGGCGCTCGCGTGTTCCTGGGCTTCGTCGTTGCGGCGCCGGCATTCCTGCCCGGCACTCTGCTGTCTCGCGATCTCCTCGTGAGCGTCCTCGACCTCCGTCTCCAGGCCGGGAATCGCCTCGGTGTCCGCGGCAAGTCCACGTACCCGCGGAAGCAGGGTCGCCAGTCGCAGCAGTTCGCTGTTGCAGTGCTTGATCTGCTGGGCTGTGTGGTGCAGAGCTGACTCGGTCTCCTTGTCCTCGCGGGCAAGGTCGCGCTCGCGGTCCTGGACGGCGGTCAGCCGCGCGTCGAGGCGGGAGAAGGTGGTTTCGAGCGCGGCTCGCGGGAGCGGGCCGAACTCGGCGAGGTGGTCGGTGAGCCGTTGTGCGAGCCGTCGGTCCGCTTCCCGGCGCTCCGTGATGGAGCGCAGCCGGTCGGCCAGGCTGTCGAGTCTGCGGGTGACGCGCTGGAGTTCGTCCTCGGCTGCTTGTGGACTGATGGTTCCGGGATGGATCGGGAGGACGATGCTCCGTCCGGTTGGAGCGTCGGCGAGGAGTTGTCGTGCCTGGGTGTCGATGCTGACGGCTACGACGGAGGTGGGGGCTACGTTGGCACGCCGTACGAGCGCTGCCAGGTCATCTCCGGGTACGGGGCCACAGAGGACGATGCCGCCGACGAGGTGCGGGATGGTCTCGATGATCTCGTCGTGCCGGTGCGCGGGGAAGGTCTCGCGAAGGAACTGGAGGCCGGAAATGGCGGGCGCTCCCAGCTCCTGCAGGCTCTTGACGGCTTGTTCGATGTCCCAGGAGGCCGGTAGGTGCCCGGTTTCGGTGACGGCGTCGCGTACGCGTTCGTCCTGCGCGGCTGCCGCCCGCTCGTGGGCGAGGGTCGTGTCCGCGGCGTGGAACTGCTCCATCACCAGTGCCACGAGGTCGGTGCCGACGCCATCCAGATCCAGCCGGGTCTCGTCGCCCGTGCCTGTCAGTTCTTTCAGGCGGGGCTCGTCCTCGAGGTCGCGGCGCTGGCTCTGCAGGGAGGTGATCTGGTCCCAGACGGCCGTGTGGCGCTCGCGGATCTCTCCGAGGGTGGTGGCGTTGGCTGCTCGCTCGGACGCGATCTCTGCCTTGCGGGTGCGGCCCTGCTCCTCCTGGACCTGGTGGCGGTGGAGCTGCTCCGTGGTGTCGCGGTCGAGGTCGTGCAGCCTCTGCAGGGCGTGGGCGGGTTCCTCGTCGCTCTGGAGGGTTTCGTCCGTGCGTGCAGCCCGCACGCGCTCGTGGATCTGTCCGAGCCGCTTGATGGCTTCCGTGAGCCGGCTGTCGGCCAGCGTCTCCGCTGACCGGGCTGCCAGGAGGTCCTGCTGGGCGTCCTTGGCTGCCGCTTTGGCGCTGGCCTGGGCCGACTTGGCATCGCCGAGCTCGGTGGTGACCTGCGCGACAGCTGCTGTGAGCCCGGCGTGAAGGGCCAGGCCGGCCCGTTCGAGCGCCTGGTGCAGAGGGGCCTGCTCCTGGTCGCGGCGGGCCAGCAGCTCGCGGGTCTCCTCAAGCTCGTGGCTCCTGGCGTTCAGTTCGAGCAGCGGTTCCACGGCCTTCCACGCTGCGTTCTCCAGTTCGGCACCGGCGACGGCCCCGGCGCTCATGGCTTGGGCTTGGGCCGCATCCTCGACGCACCAGCGCGCTTCCTCCGCAGCCAGCACGGCCACCCGGCGCCCCGCCTCTGCCGCCTGGCCCTTGGCTTCCCGATGGTCCTGCCGGGCCTGGTCGGCCTCCGTGCTGGTGGTCTGACCTTGCTGTCGGAGTTGTTCGGCCCGGGTCCTGATGTGTTCGCACGCTCTGTCGGCGACCTGGACGTGCTGTTCGAGCTGATGCCGGGCTGCGACGAGTTCAGCGGTGCAGCTTTGCACCGGCCGAAGGCGCAGGGTGGCCTCACCGAGGAAGCGCGCCTCCAGCTCCCGGGCCGGGCGAGTGGCGAGTTTGTCGGCGTGCTCGGTAAGTACGCCGCGTGCCGCGGTTGGTCCGGCCGGGTTCACGACCATGTCAATGAGGAAGTCGATGAACTCCTCGCAGGTCGTGAAGCGGAAGAGGTCGGTGATTCCGCCCTCCCCCTTGTTCATCTCCCGCTGGATCTTGAACACTTGGGGATCGAGGCCGTACTGCTGCAGTTGCTCGGCCCACTGGTACTGCTCCTTCGCGACCACCAGCCGTACGTGGCGGTTCGCCTTGTGGGTCTCCTCGATCGCGCGCAGGAAGCTGCTTTGGCTGAGCTGTCCGTTGTCGTGCCGGATCGGGATCGAGTCCAGGTCGAGGATTCCAGCGGCCGGCCGGAAGAGGTACCAGCGCCGGATCAGGCGGTCCCATCCTGCGCTCGGATCGGCCGGGCACTGGCCGTCCTGCCACTGGTAGACGCCGCCGGTGACCAGCGTCGCGCCCGCTTCCGGGTGCTCCGTATCCTCCCATTCCACGAGCACGTGCGAGACCTTGCCGTCCGGGATGTAGTCGGCGAGGGACTTGTCATCCGCGTAACCGATGAAGTCGACCTTGGCGGGCAGCAGGAGACTGAAGAGGAGGGCGAGCAGGCTCGACTTCCCTCCGCCGTTGCGCAGCCAGAGGATGGCGTCCACCACCGATTGCGAGGTGAGCGGTCTTCCATCGACGGTGCTCGGGCCGCCGGTGAGGTCGAGGATGAGCGACCCGAAGCGGGCGGAGCGGTGGCCGATG
This sequence comes from Kitasatospora sp. NPDC048296, assembly GCF_043201815.1. Lineage (NCBI taxonomy): Bacteria > Bacillati > Actinomycetota > Actinomycetes > Kitasatosporales > Streptomycetaceae > Kitasatospora > Kitasatospora sp. NPDC048296. The sequence continues at coordinate 53,555 of NZ_JBICZB010000030.1, read as the reverse complement.
CTGTCGAGCCGAACACGTCGTACGCAGTACATGTCAGTCCTCCTCTACGAGTTGGGCGCGACGGATGTCGCTCAGAAGGGCGAAGGCGGCTCCGGCCGCTGCTTCACGGACCTGCAGGCGAAAGCGGTGAGCGAGCCGGAAGTGGCCGGCGCCCAGGTCCTTCTCGGCGTTGTAGGCCATGCCCTGGTCGACCAGCCAGTCGAGGGCGTCTCTGATCCATCTCTGGCTGCTCGACTGGCTGAGGCGGCCGGTGGGGGTGGGCCGGCCCGGCGTGAGCTTGGCGTAGCAGCGCCAGGCGGCGTCGAGGCCCGCGTGCGGTAGGGCCAGGCCGTCGCTGTCCCGGGTTGCGTCCTGAAGCCGTTTGACGAGGTGTCGCAGAAACCCGTCGACCTCGTCGATCGAGACTCGCTTGACGGTGTCCTCTTCCAGATCGGCCGGGAAGGGGTAGACGCGCGCGGCGATGCCCACGTGGGCCAGGCCGAGGACGAGGCGCTGGTCGCTCTTGAGGGTCGGGTGGTCCATGAGCCGGAAGGTGAAGAGCGAGCCATGCCTGGGGTGGAGCACCAGGCCTTCCACTGGGTGGACTTCGATCAGGTCCATCTCCAGGCCGTCGGCGAAGGCTTCGACTGCCGTTCTGAAGGTGCGGTCGAGCCGGCAGCGCTGAACGAGGTCTCGGTAGCGCGGGTGCTGGAGAGGTCGAAGGCGCGGCTGGAGCCCGAATCCCACCAGCGCTGACGCGTCTGTGAGGTCGGGGGCGGCGGTGGTCGGTGCGGTCATGTGGTGGCCTCCTCGGCGGTGGGCGTGCTGTCCGGGTTCACGGGGTCGGGAATCAGCGGCGCGGCCGGCACCAGCAGCAGGTCGGTGCCGGTCATGAACCCGAGATCGAAGGTGGAGCCGTCGGCCAGGACCACCAGGCGCTCCTCCAGGAGGTCCGCCAGGTCTGTGGAGCAGACCTCGTCCTCTTCGGCGTCGGGGGCGAAGGCACGCAGAACGCACAGCGCCAGGATGTCGGCGACGGCCGGATCGGACTTCTCCGCCTGTGCGAGGAGCACCGACAGGCGCACCGGGCCCTGCAGTGCCTGCTCCAGCAGGCGGCGAGCTGCGGCGAAGTCCTGGGCCGCGTACCCCAGGCTGTCCTCGTCCTCGTCGGTGATCAGGTCCACGGGGTCGTCCGGGAACGACTCGCGAGTTTCACGGACCGGTGCCAGCAGCAGCTCCCAGAAGTCGCGCAGCCGCGGCTTGCGCGTGACGATCGGGCCGCCGCAGGCGTCGGCGAACAGGGCCGCCACCTGCTCGGCCTGCTCCGCCCCGAGCTCAAGCAGCGGATCGAGCAGGTCCTCCTGGAGGCCGATCACCGAGAGTCGGGGCACGGGTTTGAAGCACTGGTCCGACTGGGCTCTCAGGAACGCGGGCCGGGCCCCGATCACCCGCTCCAGAAGCTGGGTGTGCCGTAAGTGGGCCCGTTCCAGGAGGTGCAGGATCCTCACGCAGGTCCGGCGCACCTCGGCGTCGTCGACGTCGTTGCGTGCCTGGCGCATCCACTCCATCAGGTCGCATTCGACGGCCTGCCGCTCCATCAGGTGCGCCCGCGAGGAGCCGAGGAGCGCTGGGACACGGACGTCCCAGTCCACCGAGCGCACATCGCGCTCGGTCTCGGCCAGCAGTGACCGGACCTGTTCGGCGTACAGCAGTGAGAGCTTCAGGCTCTGCGCCGCGCTCTCCTCGGCCCGGCCCCAGCGCCCCGTTGACACCTGCCGCCGGAGCATCGCGTCATTGGCGGCCTGCTGATCCTCCAGATCGTGGTCCAGGCCAACCAGCAGCAGGTTCACCGCCGATGCGCTGGCCTTCAGCACCGCCTGCCCGTGCCGGCCGAACGCCTCCTCAAGGAACCTGAAGGACAGCTCCCCGCGGCTGTGTCCCTGGCGGTAGTCGCTGTAGGGAATCGAGAACTCCGCCCCACCGCCGTGGTCGTTGAGCAGTTCGCGCACGACAAACCGTGCAACGGCAACGTGCTCCTCGGCGCTGCTCTCCGGCGCGGCGGCCTGTGCAAGCGAAGCCAGGTACTCGACCACTTCCTCGGTCGTAGCCTCCAGCTCCATGCCCTGCCGACTGACGACGGCTTCCAGAGCTGCCAGCGCCAGTGCGCGCGGGTCGTACAAGTCGTCAGGGAACTGCTGCCACGCCTGCCGCTGGTCGATCCGGTGCAACGGGGCTGCACGCGCCAACACCGTGCATCGCCGGACAAAGCCCGCGTCCGCGACCAGGCCGAACCAGTTGTCGCTGTCCTCCCGCTGCGCCGCCGCGGAGAGCAGTCGACGCTCCTCACGGTCAAGCAGTCGCTCAACCAGCGCATCCGCTTCGTCCGCACCGGAAGAAGGTGGATCTCCCGGGCGGGCATCTCGTGTTCTTGTCATGTTCCGAGTGCAGCAGCACAGTCCGACAAATCGGACTAAAACACGGCGAATCAATCACCCACTCGGACTCATTCATGCGATGGAACTACTTTCTGCGCCAGTCGGCGCCCCGCTCCACCAGGCGCAGGTGATGCACGGAGTGCCGCATCAACTGCCAAGGGCGTACAGCGAACTGGCCGTGCGGTCACACGGTTCGAGCGCCTACCACAACCTGTCGCCGGCCGCGCGCGAACCGGACGGCATTTCGAGCTGCAGGCGCCCTCACCGGCAGCGGCTACGGTCAGCGCCACCCAGCCCGGCATGCGGGCACCTCCTCGTCACGTCTACGAACGGAGGAGCTCGAACGGATCGAACCCAAGCGCGGCGATCCTGCGCTCGGCGTGCCGCAACTCCTTGACGGTCTTGCGTGCGCTCGGGTAAGTCAACCGGAGAGCAGCGGCCGGGGGATCGTTGAGGTACAGGGCACGCGGGCATCGGTCCACATGAAGGCAGGATTCCAGGCCGGTGTTGCACACCCCGCAGAGCAGACCTCGCACCAGGCCGTCGAAATGATCATGGTCAACCACAGAGCCGGGCAGAACGCCGCAGAGGGAACAGCGGGGGCCGAACCTCGAAGCCAGTCGGCTCCGCAGTATCCCAATCGGGCTGGTCGACCTGGCCGGCGGCCACAGGTAGGCCGGTGCGATAGGGCAGCGTTGAGACAGGGGAACCGATCCCGGATCTACGCCGGCGCCGTCCGGCGCCGTGACATGCCATACCGCCGTCAGCTCCCGGACGTTCGGATCGGTGATCGCCTGACTGGCTGTCCGGAGCGCCCGTCCCGCCTCGTCGACCCACCACCGCAGTTGCGCCTCGTGCCGCCAGCTTGCCGATGGTTCTGGCCGGGGCCGCTCCCAGCCCTCACGAGGTGCCACCCACTCCGGCATCCCGCGCTCAGGAATCGAACAGAGCATCCGCGAGCCACGGACGTGGAACCGGCCATCGTCGCCGAGCACGGCTTCCGATGGGGCCTCAGATGCCATCTGCCGCTTCGTGCAGACATCGCCAGGTCGGACCCGTTCCAAGGCGCGCTCAAGCCCGGACGGGTTGAGTGCCCACGCCCACAGGATGGCTAGCCTGCGACGCTCGGCAAAGTCACCTACGAGGAATTGAAGTTGCTCCGCCGCAGGCCCTTCACTGCCCTGAGGGGAGGTCGGCTCTTGCTGCTGGGTGCCGTCGGGCAACGAGTCCGGCATCGTGCTCTTCTCCTCCGTTGTGTGCAGCCCTCAGGGGCTGCCTACCTTCCGACGGCTTCCTCAGCGATCCGCCGCCAACTCGGCAGCCGTTCACCCACCGGGTGCACGACAGTCAGCAGGCGGCCTTCGAGGAACAGGTCGAGCCGGTTTCCCGACTCTGCGGCCATGCGGCGGCGCTGGGCGCGGAGGTCCACCTGGACGTGCTCGCCGAGTACCCCGACCAGTACCTTGTGGCGTGCCGAGCCGGCGGCTTCGGCCCGGATCCAGGTACCGCAGACCGGCACTCCGTCGAGCTTGCCCACCTCGTCCATCCGCGACTGCTCAAAGGCACGGTCCATCGCCCCTTCGATCATCCGCCGGGCGCGGTCGGCCGGCGACGCCTCTTCGCCTGCCATCCCGTCCTGGGCATCCGCGCCCCGCTTCCTCAGGAGAAGGGGCTGGTCGATGTCACCCTCCGAATCCAGCTGCACCGGTCGACGGGGGTCAGGCCGCGGGACGCGGAAGTGCCAGGGCTGCTGACTTCCAGGCTTCTCGATCCACCCGGTCTTCAGGCCCGCCATGGCCGGGGAGTCCTCGGGCAGGAATATGTCGACGTAGACGCCGCCCGTGCCGAGCCACACCCAGCTCATGAAGTAGTCGTGGCCACCGTGCTCCGCCGACCAGGTCGCGAGTTTCTCCAGCCGCCTCCTCTGTGCCGCGGTCCCCTTGGCCACCGGAAGCATGGGCTCAGCATCGCGACGCCGACCGCGCGCCTCACCGGCGACCGGACCAGCGGCGAGGTCGTAGAGCAGATCCGGGCGAACGCCGGACTTCCCGTAGACCCCCACGAGCTTGTCGGGTAGGACGTCGAAGCTGCTGAGCCCGTTCACGCCGGACTTCCAGTCGAAGAGGGTCTCGCTGGCGGCGGTCATGACGCCGAGCCCAGTGCACTCGCTGACGAAGCGTCGGATGTGGAGGGAGCTGGAGTCGAGCGCACCGCAGTCGACCCCAAGCAGCCCCGCGCCGACATCGCCGGTCAAGTAGCTGAGGAGCAGGCTGATCTCGTGGTTGCGCACGCGCTGGTCGATCGTGCGGCGCAGGTCGCAGGCCAGGGCATTGATGTTCACCAGCGCGGCCAGCGACACCGGGAGAGGCCCCTGGCCCACCTCGACCGCCTGGACCGCCTCCGCGCCGGCGGACCCCTTCTCGACCGTGAAGCGCCAGACCCTGGCGTGCACCGTACTCATGGGCGAAGCCTAGGCCCGCCCTACGACAGCCTCGCCGGCCCGCCGGCCGTTGCCGCAAAAGCTCGGCTCCCCGGACCGTCCTTGTGGAGGGTCAACAACGGTGCGCGGCACCAGCAATGGGACCGGATTTACCGAGTCGGTCGGCATTCCGGCCTGCCGGGGCGGTGAACTTCCAGCTCCCGGGGCGAAGTCGGACGTCGGTCATCACCAGGGCGGGCGTCGATTCCCTGGCCTGCCGGGAATTTCGCCGAGCGGGCGGCACCGGAGCAGCGCAGGAATTCCCGGAACGAAGTGTTCCTGCCGCTGGTTCCGCCGCTATTGTGGCGGGGTAGGGACAGGTGGGCCTTCGGCCAGCGGGTCTCTGGAAGCGGGCCTGCAGGGTCCGTCGGGAGCGCGCTGGTCCCCAGCTGGTCCCCAGCAAGATCGTTTAGGGGTGTTCGCAGGTGGCTCGTTTCACTGACGGGGCGTCATGCGAAAGGCCGCTGACCTGGGATTTCTCCCGGCCAACGGCCTTTCCGACTCACGTCGGGACGACAGGATTTGAACCTGCGACCCCTTGACCCCCAGTCAAGTGCGCTACCAAGCTGCGCCACGTCCCGTGGTCTCGTGCCGTGCGGCGGGGCCTGGGGGGCTCAGCCGGGTGGCTTTTCGACCTTGTCTCCGGTTGTCCCGGCGACGTGGAAAACAATACAGCACGTCGGGGGGTGCTCGCTGCCAGGTTTGGGGTGGGTGGGTCAGGGGGTCGGGTGGCGGGCGTCGTAGGTGAGGAAGGCGGGGCGGCGGGCGGCGAGGAGGAGGACGGCGGCGACGCAGGCGAGGCCGCCGGTGATCACGGAGGTGGCGGGGCTGGTGAGGGCCGCGACGGCGCCGGACTCGAAGTCGCCGAGGCGGGGGCCGCCGGCGACGACGACGGTGAAGATGCCCTGGAGGCGGCCGCGCATCTCGTCGGGGGCGGCGACCTGCATCATCGTGTTGCGGAAGATCATGCTGATGGTGTCCGCGCAGCCGGCCACAGCGAGCAGCAGGAGACCGAGCCAGAGGTTGTGGAGGGCGCCGAAGGCGGCGATGGCGAGGCCCCAGGCGGAGACGGCGGCGAGCACGGCGGCGCCCTGGCGGTGGACCCGGCTGACCCAGCCGGAGAACAGCGCGCCGATCAGGGCGCCGACGGCGGGGCCGGCGACCAGCAGGCCGACGGTGCGGGCGTCGCCGCCGTAGAAGGTGACGGCGATCGCCGGGAAGAGGGCACGCGGCAGGCCGAAGATCATCGCGGCCAGGTCGGCGAGGAAGCTGGTCCGCAGGTTGGGCCGCTCGCGCAGGAAGCGCAGCCCGTCGAGGACGGAGGCGCGGCCCTTGCGTTCACCGAGCGGTCGCATGGCGGGCAGGCGCCACATCGCGTAGAGGGTGCCGGTGAAGGCGGCGGTGTCGACCAGGTAGGCGGCCTGGGCTCCGTAGGCGCCGATCAGGACGCCACCGAGCATCGGGCCGACGGTCATACCGAGGTTCATGCTGACGGTGGCCAGGGCGTTGGCCGCCGGGAGCTGGTGGCTGGGGACCAGCCGGGGGATCATCGCGGAGCGGGCGGGCGAGCTGAGCGCGAAGAACCCGGCCTGAACGGCGACGGCCGCGTAGAGGACGGCGACCAGACCGAGCCCGGCGATGGCCTGGACGGCGAGGACGGCGGAGACGGCGGCGAGGCCGGCCGAGCCGATCAGGCCCAGCTTGCGCCGGTCGACGGTGTCGGCGATCGCGCCGCCGTACAGGCCGAAGGCGACCAGCGGGACGAAGGAGAACAGCCCGACCAGGCCGGTCGCGAAGGCCGAGCCGGTCATGGCGTAGATCTGGACGGAAACGGCCACGGCCGTCATCTGCTGGCCTATGGAGGACACCACCTGCCCGAACCAGACCCGGCGGTAGTCGGGGTGGTCGCGAAGCGGGCTGAGATCGGCGAAGGCCCGTCGGTACCAGGGCGCGGGCCCCACGACCACCTCAGAGGCCGGTCCGGACGACGAAGCGGAATCGGCTGACGGAACGGGGTCGGAGGGCGGGGCAGGGTCGGACGATGGAGCGGGTTCGGAGGGCGGGGCGGCATCGGTGGCTGAATTGGCAGGATGATTGGTCGACACAGCCCCATGCTCCGCCCCGCCCCTCACCCACTCCACACCGGGGCCGACACCGGGTCGGACACCGGCGCGGACACCAGCGCGGACACCGGGTCGGCCCCGCGCCCTGCACCCCGCGCCCGGCACCCCGCGCCCGGCGCCCGGCGCCCCGCCCCGCCGAACCCCCGCCGGACTACCGCGTCAGCACCTGCTTCTCCCCCGCCTCCACCGCGAAGTCCAGCCGGTTGCCCGGCGGCGGGAACGGGCAGATGAAGTGGTCCGCGAAGGCGCAGGGCGGCAGGTAGGCCCGGTTGAAGTCCAGAACGGTGCGGCCCTCCGCGTCCGGCACCGGCAGGGTGATGAAGCGGAAGCGGTAGGTGTCGACGCCGCTGGTCGCGTCCGCGATGACGCCGCTGAGGCGCGCGCCGGAACGGCCGACGGTCAGCGTGCGGTGCTCGCCGGCCACGGTGAACTCGATCTTGCCGGTGACGGCCAGTGGGCGGTCCTTGCCGTCCGCGTTCGGGACGACGACCGACTGCGTCTCGTCGTCGAAGGGGGTGTAGACGGCGGGTACGGCCCACTCGGGGGCGTAGGGGTAGGCCGAGATGCCCGCGAAGGCGGCCCGGCCGGGCGCGGCCGGGTCGAACACCCGCAGGGCGAGCTCGCCCTCCCGCTCGATCGGGACGAGCAGCAGGTCGCCGAGGACGGCGGTGTCGGCGGCCCGGTCGGTGTCCGGGCGCAGCAGCACCTCGCCGTCCACCGGCCCGTTCGCGCCTGCGACGCTGATGCCGTCGGCCGCAGCCGCCCGTACCCGGACGCCCTCGGCGTCGGCCCACCAGTGCCCGGGCAGGCCCGGGACCTCGGCGGGCTCGGGCTCCAGCCAGTGCGTGCCGGTGAGTGCGAGCTGGCCGTGCGGCGCGCTCACCGATGCCGCCCGACTGTCGCTCCAGTGCTTCCAGTCCTCCGCTGCCGTCGCCGTCATCGGTCAACCCTCCCGGTCCGGTCTGCGGGCGGCCCGCCGTTCGAGCCGTCCGTCTCGGTCATCCTCGACAACCTCATCCTCCACAACACCGCCCGCCGGGCCGGATCATTCCCCGCTCCCGGGAAGCCGCCGATACCGCAAGCAGACTGCAACGGGACCGCAAGGAGGAGCAATACGGCGGCAACACCCGAAGCTCAGCCCTTCAGCGGCCGGAACAGGCCCTCCTGCACCACCGACACCACCAGTTGCCCGTTCCGGTCGAAGATCTGCCCGCGCGCGAGGCCGCGCGCGCCGTGGGCGATCGGGGACTCCTGCTGGTAGAGCAGCCAGTCGTCGGTCCGGAACGGCTGGTGGAACCACATCGCGTGGTCCAGTGAGGCCATGTCGAAGTGCCGGGTGCCCCACAGCGGCTCGACGGGGGCGCGGACCGCGTCCAGCAGCGTCATGTCACTGGCGTAGGTGAGGGCGCAGACGTGGATCAGCGGGTCGTCCGGCAGCGGACCGTTGGTGCGCAGCCACACGCCGCTGCGCGCCTCGACGCCCGCCAGCTCCTCCTTGCTCCAGCGCAGCCGGTCGACGTAGCGGATGTCGAAGGGCTGGTGGCGGCTGATGAACGGGGGCAGCTCGCCGAGCCGGGAGCCGACCTCCTCCAGGGCGCTGGGCAGCTTCTCGGGGGCGGGGACCGCCGGCATCGGGTACTGGTGCTCGATGCCGCCCTCCTCCGGTCTGTGGAAGTCGGCGGTGAGCGCGAAGATCGACCGGCCGCCCTGGATGGCGAGCACCCGACGGGTGGTGAAGGAGCGGCCGTCGCGGATGCGGTCGACCTGGTAGACGATCGGCACGCCGGGCACCCCGGGGCGCAGGAAGTACGCGTGCAGCGAGTGGACGGGACGCCCGCCCTCCACCGTTCGCCCCGCCGCGACCAGCGCCTGTCCGGCGACCTGGCCGCCGAAGGTGCGCTGCAGTGCCTCCTCGGGGCTGCGCCCGCGGAAGATGTTCAGTTCTATCTGCTCCAGGTCGAGCAGATCCACAAGGTCGTCGACGGGGGTACCCATGCGCGCGCTCCCTCTCAGGACTTCGATCGATTCTCCAGCTCAATCGAATTCTCCGGCGACCCGGGTCATTCCCGCGCACCGGGCCCGACCGACCAATTCACTCGAACGAGTAATCGATCATGCGCACAGATGACGGACACCTCACGACGCGGACACCTCACGACGGGCCCCTACTCCGCCAACCCCGACTCCCGCACCGTGATGTTGAGCCGCCCGACCAGCCCCAGCCCCGGATCCGCCGTCCCGGGGAGCGTCCGCACCACCCCGTGGTACGCGAACCGGACCGGCCCGCCGAACACCAGCAGGTCCCCGCTGCGCAGCTCCAGATCCGTCCACGGCCGAGTCCTGGTCTCGGTGTTCCCGAGCCTGAACACGCAGCCGTCGCCGAGCGAGAGCGAGACCACGGGCGCGTCCGTCCGCTCGTCGCGGTCCTGGTGGAGGCCCATCTTCGCGCCGTGTGGGTAGTGGTTGACGATCGCGACGTCCGGCTCGTACGCCGCCGCTCCCGCGATCTCGCCGACCCGCTCCCCGTACGCGTCCGCCACCGCCCGCCGGGCCAGGTCCCCGAGCAACGGCGGGAACGGCTTGACCGGCGCACCGTCCTCGGCGACCCGCGCGTACCCGTACGGGTACCAGTGCCGGCCGAGGCTGACCATCCGCACCGACATCACCCCGCCCGTCGGCATCCGCACCGCGTGCAGCCCGGCCGGCGGGCGCGCCCACTCCCGACAGGCGGCGATCAGGCTCAGCTGCGCGTCGGGGTCCAGCCAGCCGGGCAGGAGCACGGCCCCGGGCGCGGGCTCGACGCGCTCCCGGGCCGCGGAGCCCCCGGGCAGGTCACCGAACAGCTCGCCCTGGATCACCCCACCATCCTCCCCCACCACCCGGACGGCAGCCCACCCGCCTACGCCCCGCCGATCAACCCCAACTCCCGCGCGCAGGAGGGCCAGGCCTCCCACCCCTGCTGCCGCAGGATCTCCTCCCCGACCGTCGTCTGCTCCCGCCGGCTCGCGCGGTCGGGCCGGTCCGCGAAGTGCAGGCCCCCGGACTCCTCCCAGGTGGAGGGCCGGATCTGCAGCCCGCCGTAGAAGCCGTTGCCGGTGTTCGCCTGCCAGTTGCCGCCGCTCTCGCACTCGGCGAGCCCGTCCCACACCAGGTCGGCGACCCGCATCGCCGCACCGGCCCGGAGACCGCCCGAGACGACGACCATCACCACCACCGCGGCGACGACCATCACCACCGCGACAGCGACCCCCACCCGTAGTACCCCGACTCCCCCAACCCGCTCGTCAGACGATTCCGGCACGGCAGCCGACCCTAGACAGCCCGTCCCCCCACCCACCCCGACACGCCGAGAACGCCGACGGCCGCTCCCCCGCACAGCGGAGAAGCGGCCGTCAGATTCGGAGCGCCGAAGCCCGAGCATCACCGCCCGAGCGGCGAAAGCACGAGCGCCGAAGCCCGAGAGGCGAAAGCCCGAGAGCGACAGGTCGCGTGGAAGCCCGAGCCTCAGATGCTCAGGGTCTGACCGGGGAAGATCAGGTCGGGGTTGCCACCGACGACCTTGGCGTTGTTCTTGTACAGCTCGTGCCAGTCCAGGCCCTGCGCGGTGGCGATGGAGCTCAGGGTGTCACCGGACTTGACGGTGTAGCTGCCCTTGGCCGCCGGCTTGGCGGCGTTGGAGCCGGTCCAGGACTTGGCGGCGTCGTTCTTCGACGCGGCGTCAGCCTTCGGCGCAGCCTCAGCCTTCGGGGCGGCGGCCTTCGGGGCGGCGGCCTTCGGAGCAGCGGCCTTCGGAGCAGCGGCCTTCGGGGCAGCGGCCTTGGGCGCGGCGGCCTTCGGCGCCGGGGTCTGCGCCGGCTTGGCGGCAGCGGCACCGGAACCCGCCGAGGTGTCGACGGCGGCCGGGGCGCCGCCCTTGGTCAGACCCGCCTTGACGGAGCAGACCGGCCAGGCGCCGGGGCCCTGCGAGGCGAGGACCTTCTCGGCGACGGAGATCTGCTGCGCCTTGGTGGCCTGGTTGGCCTGCGCGGCGTAGGCGGTGCCGCCGTAGGCGGCCCAGGTGCTGGAGGTGAACTGCAGACCGCCGTAGAAACCGTTGCCGGTGTTGATGGCCCAGTTGCCGCCGCTCTCGCACTGGGCGACAGCGTCCCAGGTGGAGACGGGGGCAGCGGAGGCCGAGGTGGCCGTGACGAGGCCGGCCACCGGCAGGGCCGCGACAGCGGCGCCCGCCACGACGGCCATCCGAACGCGGTTGCGCTTGGTGGCGGCGGAGGTGGTGGCAGCGGCGTTCTCGTTACGGAAGGTCATGAGGTTCCTCTCGACAGCCCCGGGCGGGCATGCGGAACCAGGCCCTGGAGAGGGCCGCGTTCGCTTGCCGCGTCCGTCGGGCGGCCGTGCACGTGTCGGACGTGCCGCTGCCGCCCCGGCCACCCAGCCGCACGCCGACGACCTGTTCGAGCGGTCGCGTCGGCGGGCACCTGCCGCGCCCGGCCTGAGCCGGGGGGCTGTGCGTCGGGGGTGAGCCCGGGTGGCGCTCGTTGCGCCGCCCAAGAAGCTACGAGCCGGTCGGCGGGGAAACCAAAACTCCACCGGTCTGCCCAGCTCAGCGAAGGGTTACCGGCGGTAATAGCCATGCAATCTTGACCGAAATGTCCGTTTTGGCCATTGATTCCTAGATCAAACACCGAGGTGGCGTGACTCACCTCACGGTTTCATTCCGGCAGTCCTGTCACCGACATCGACAGATTGCGACCAGGAGAACACGTGGCGCGGTCGGATCCGGGGCAATTCCCGTCAGCCTCGACGAGCACCCGTGACGCCTGACACAAGGGCCCGTTGGGCATGTCGACCTCCCCGTGTCCGCCCCCGAACACCATCCGCATCCACCCGAGGAGACCCTGTGCCGCGCATGCTCGACGTCAGCGACGAGGTCCGGTCCGAGATCGGCGACGACGAGGCCGACCGCCTACTCGGCGGCGGCCGCGCCCCCGACAGCTACGAATGCACCTCCTGCCGCACCCCCGGCAACACCCACGCGGACCCCACCAGCACGGTGCTGTTCGTCGGTGAGGAGACGGCCGTCCTCGCCTTCGCGCACTCCCGCTGCATCCCCTCCCAGGTGGTCCCGGTCTCCGAGGAGCAGCTGGCCGGCGCCGTCCGCAGCATCAGCCAGACCCAGCCCGCCGCCGCCCCGCACCTCGCCGTCCCCGCCCCGGCCGCCCCCACCGAGCCCCTGGCCCAGCCGACCGCGCCCGGCCAGGCCGCCATCCTCGGCATCACCTGCGGGCTGGTCCTGCACGGCAAGGTCGGCCACGCCTCGCTGGTGGTCGAGCCCACCGGCCCGGTCGGCCGCCCCGGCAGCACCTCCGGCGAGGACGAGTTCCTCGACCTCCTCCAGGACGCCGGCTTCCAGCGGGTCACCGACCTCGACGAGACCCCGGACCAGCTGCCCGGCTGGTCGGTCCTGGTCGCGATGGGCAAGCTGCACGCGATCCTGCAGCCCGCCGCGGCCGGCGGCAGCACCGGATGGTGGCAGGCGCACCAGCCGCTCCAGGTCACCGACGCCTGGCGGATGGCGGCCAGTCAGCTCTCCGAGGTGACGATGTACGCCGTGCCGGCCGGCATGGTGGGCCGTCAGCCCCGCGAGGACCTGCTGCGCCAGGCGCTGGAGCGGGCGGTGGCGCTGGGCCAGGTGGTCGCCGCTTCCCTGCCGCTCGCCGGCACCTGATCGGCTGCTCCGACGCGCCGGATGGTGGCCGCTGCCGGACCGACCCGGCAGCGGCCACCATCCAGGGCCCGGCCCGCCCCCATCGCTCAGACCCCATCGCTCAGACCCCGCCGCTCAGCCCCGGCGCCGGGAACACCCCCAGGCGCCGCCGTACGCCGAACGGCCCGCATCCCCGCCGCCTCTCACTCGTTGGCCCCTACGTGTACAGCTACGACGTCTCCGCGCCCTCCGGCCGGTCCGCCACCACTCCCCGCGCGATCCCCAACATGCGCCCGTCGTACGACGCGGAGCACCCCCACTCGACGACCCCGATCTACGACGAGCTGTACTCCGAGTACCGACGGCTGTTCCGCGCCCTGCCGGGGGACCGCTCCGGCGAGGAGGACCTGAAGTTCACCGGCTTCGCGGTCCGCGACGGCTATCCGCGACTCGGCGAGCAGCGCCCCTACGCGCCCCAGCAGCAGTCCTTCCACACCTACGCGGGCCAGGTGCCCGGCCTCCCCCAGTTCCTGCCGGCCCAGCAGCAGTACTCCCACCAGCACCCCCACCCCGAGCCCGCCGTCCCCACCACCGCTCCCACCGCGGCTCCCACCAGCGACGGCTTCGGCCAGGCCGCCCCGGCCGCACCGCCCGGCGCCCAGTTCACCAACGGCCAGGGCTGGGTCGCCGCCGGTTACCTCGGCCCGGTGCCGCACGCCGTGCCCGCGCCGCCCCCGGCCCCCTCCCCGACGCTCGGCACGACCGTCGGCCTCGCCGACACCCCGTCCACCGGCGGCCGCCACCGTCAGATGCTCTCCCTCCCCCCGGGCCGCACCGGCGACCACCACTGACGCCCGTAGGAACGGCGCCCGTGGAAACGTCCCCCTGAGCCCCCCTGAGACCCCCTGAGAACGGCGCCCGCACGAACGCCCCCGGTAAAGCGGCACGCGGAGAACCGCACCCGGAACACCGAAAGGGCCCCGCCACCACCGTGACGGAGCCCTTCCAACGCGGTCCGAGAACCGCTGCTTCTACTTCTTCTTGTTGCGCTTCTCCCGCACCCGCACCGAGATCGAGATGGGCGTCCCCACGAAGCCGAACTCCTCGCGCAGCCGGCGCTCGATGAAGCGCCGGTAGCCCGCCTCCAGGAAGCCCGAGGCGAACAGCACGAAGCGCGGCGGACGGATGCCCGCCTGGGTGCCGAACAGGATGCGCGGCTGCTTGCCGCCCCGGATCGGGTGCGGGTGGGCGGCCACCAGCTCGCCGAGGAAGGCGTTCAGGCGCGCGGTGGGGATGCGGGTCTCCCAGCCCTCCAGCGCGGTCTCGATCGCCGGGACGAGCTTCTCCATGTGCCGGCCGGTCTTGGCCGAGACGTTGACGCGCGGGGCCCACTGCACCTGGACGAGGTCGCGCTCGATCTCGCGCTCCAGGTAGTAGCGGCGCTCCTCGTCCAGCTGGTCCCACTTGTTGTAGGCGACGACGACGGCGCGCCCGGCCTCGACGGCCATCGAGATGATCCGGGTGTCCTGCTCGGCGAGGGTCTCGCTGGCGTCGATCAGGACGACCGCGACCTCGGCCTTCTCCAGCGCGGAGGAGGTGCGCAGCGAGGCGTAGAAGTCGGCGCCGGCGGTCAGGTGGACCCGGCGGCGGATACCGGCGGTGTCCACGAACTTCCAGGTCTTGCCGCCGAGTTCGATCATCTCGTCGACCGGGTCACGGGTGGTGCCGGCCAGCTCGTTGACGACGACGCGCTCCTCGCCGGCGACCTTGTTCAGCAGGCTGGACTTGCCGACGTTGGGGCGGCCGATCAGCGCGATCCGGCGCGGGCCGCCGGGGGCGGCGTCGCCGAAGGTCTGCGGCGGGGCCTCGGGCAGGGCGTCCATGACGGCGTCCAGCAGGTCGCCGGAGCCGCGGCCGTGGAGGGCGGACACGGGGTACGGCTCGCCGAGGCCCAGCGACCACAGGTAGGCGGCCTCGGCCTCGGTGGACGGGCCGTCCACCTTGTTGGCGCACAGGACGGTCGGCTTGCCCGCCCGGCGGATGATCTTGATCAGGGCCTCGTCGGTGTCGGTGGCGCCGACGGTGGCGTCCACGACGAACAGCACCGCGTCGGCCTGCTCGATACCCAGCTCGGCCTGCGCGGCCACCAGGGCGTCGATGCCGAGGACGTCGATCTCCCAGCCGCCGGTGTCGACCACCTTGAAGCGGCGGCCGTTCCAGCTGGCCTCGTAGGTGACCCGGTCGCGGGTGACGCCCGGCTTGTCCTCGACGACGGCCTCGCGGCGGCCGATGATGCGGTTCACCAGGGTCGACTTGCCGACGTTCGGGCGGCCGACGACGGCCAGCACGGGCAGCCGGACGTGCTCGGCGCCGTCCATGCCGTCGAAGCCGTCGAGGTCGAAACCCTCCTCGGCGGCGAGGGCCATGAACTCGGCGTAGTCGGCGGCGTCCAGCTCACCGTGTCCGGTGTCGGAGTGCTCTGCGGTCATGTTCGTCTGTTCCGTTTCCCGGCCCGGCCCTTCCCAGGGGCGTGCCGTGCGTACCTGCCCCGCTCGGGGCAGCGCGATGGTTTCCTCCGCGGCGCCTCGACGACCCGCGGTTCATTCAGTGGTCGGACGACCAGATGGCCGGATGGCCGGCTGGTCAGACCGAGGACAGCCCGGCCCGCTCCTCCACCAGCGCGGCGATCCGGTCGATCACCTGCTCCAGGGTGAGGTCACTGGTGTCCACCAGCACCGCGTCGCCGGCCTGGGTCAGCGGCGCCGTCTCGCGCGAGGAGTCGGCGGCGTCGCGGCGGGCGAGGTCGGCGGCCATCGCGGTGATGGTCGCCTCGTCCACGCCCTTGGCGCGCAGCTCGGCCGCCCGGCGCTCGGCCCGGGCCCGCTCGGAGGCGGTCAGGAAGACCTTGACGGTGGCCTCCGGGAACACCACGGTTCCCATGTCCCGGCCCTCGGCGACGATGCCGCGCTCGGCGACCTCGGCGCAGCCGCGCTGCAGCTCCACCAGCCGGGCCCGCACCGCCGGCACCGCGGCCACGGCGCTGACCTGCGCCGTCACCTCGGGGCCCCGGATCGGGCCGGAGACGTCCTGTCCGTCCACCGTGATGGTGGGGCCGTCGGCGTCCGTGCCCGACACGATCACCGGCTTGCCGCACGCGACGGCCACCGCCTCCGCGTCATTGACGTCGACGTCGTTGGCCAGCATCCACCAGGTCATCGCCCGGTACATGGCACCGGTGTCCAGGAAGCTCAGGCCCAGCCGGGCGGCGACCGCCCGCGAGACGGTCGACTTGCCGGAGCCGGAGGGTCCGTCGATGGCGACGACGACCGGGGCGTGCGCTCGGTCGGCAGTGTCCACGGGGGCGAACCTCTCTCTGAGCATGGAAGCCGACGCCTGCGCGGGCGGACGGCCGGGGATTTGTCTCCCTCAAGGTTAATGGACCGCCGCCGGACCCCGTCCCGGGCGGGTCACCAGGGGCGGACCCTCCGAAGGGCGGCCTCCAGGTCGGGCCCCTGCGGCACCTCCGGCACGACCTCACCGCGGCGGCGCATCAGGAGCCCCGTCCACCACTCCTCGTCCAGCCGGACCAGGCAGAGCGGCGGGTCGAGCTCGATCACCGCACCCAGCTCGATCACGGCACCCAGCCCGGCATGACCGGGCCCCTCCCGGACAACCTCCAGATCCGCCTCCAGCAGCCGGGCGAACGCGACCCCGGTCACGTCCCGCACCCGCTCGACCGTCCACCCCTGCGGCAACTGCTCCGCGGCCAGCCGGGCCTGCTCGGCAACCGGATCCGGGGCCTCCCGCAGAATCCGCAGCACCGCGTTCCCGAGCCGGGGCCGGACGTACTCGCCGTCCCGCTCGATGCCGAGCACCCCGCCGACGAAGGCCATCCGCCGGATCCCGGCCGGCGTCTGCCACTCGAAAGGCACCTTCGACACATGTGACGGGAAGGCGTTCTCGGTGAACCGCGTCCGCCCGGCCCGCCAGCCGAAGTCCGTCCGCGCCTTCGGCCCGGACAGGGTCTGGGTGTGGGCGAAGAAGGCGGTGATCCACCCGGAGACGAAGTCGCCACCGGACTCCGAATCCCACTTGTAGAGCGAGCGCCAGAACTCCTGGTCGACCGGTCCGCCCGCCGCCGTCGCCGCGATCTCCGCCACCACCGGGCGCAGCTCGGCGAGCCACGGCCGGAGCGGCTCGAACCACTCGGCGAGCTCCCCGACCTTCCGCGCCAGCAGCGCCCAGTCCTCGGCCGTGCCCTCCAGCCGGATCCGCGGGATGCCGCACAGCGAGATCCAGAGGAACTCGTAGTACGGGCTGACCACGTCCATCAGCGCCACCAGCGCAGCCGAGGCGTCGTCCGGCGTGGTGGTCGAGAAGGCCGGCTGGAACAGCTCCACCAGTTCCGGCCCGATCGCCGCCGCGAGCCGATCCCGTACCAGCCGGATCGAGCGCGCCCAGTCCGGGTCGGCGTCCAACAGGCTGTCGTCCCGGACCACGATCGTCTGCTTCGCCCCGGGGGTCGAGGTGAACACGCCCTCGTAGTCCCCGGCGTTCAGCCGTACGTGCACCGCGACCTCGTGCACCACCGCGTACCAGAGCACGTCCGGCGACAGGCTCAGCGGCAGGTGCCCGCAGAACGCCAGGTGGACGGCGCGCAGCAGCAGGCTCCAGGTCGGCTCGCCCTCGCCCTCCGGCCGCCGCTGACCCGGCGCCGCCAGCAGCGTCTCCGTACTGCGGTGGTGGACGGTGAACTCCCCGCCCACCACCGCGGCCAGGAACCCGTCGTTCCCGACGACTTCCAGCTGCGCCGCGTCGCGCGGCTCCCGCCCGTCCCCGAGCGGAATGTCGACAATCACGCCTGTCCCCCCTCATCCGACAGACCTCGGTCCCGCAACAGACCTCAGTCCCGAACGCTCCACCCGCCCGCCCGCAGCGCCGCCGCGAGCCGCTTGACGGCCGTCGGCGCCACCGCCAGCTGGACGAAGCCGACCTGCTTCCCGTCCGAGTGCTCGATGACGACGTCCTCGATGTTGACCCCGGCGTCGCCGACCTCCCCGAACAGCCGCCCCAGCTCGCCCGGCTGGTCGCCGAGCACCACCGCGACCGTCTCGTACCGGGTGGGCGGCGCGCCGTGCTTGCCGGGGATGCGGGCCTGGCCGGTGTTGCCGCGCCGCATGACCGCCTCGATGCCCTGGGCACCGGACCGGCGTTGGCCCTCCTCTGCCGCCGCGAGGGCGCGCAGCGCGGTGACGGTCTCGCCGAGGTCGGCGGCGACCTCCTCCAGCACGTCGGCGACGGCGCCCGCGTTGGCGGACAGGATGTCGACCCACATCGCGGGGCTGGAGGCGGCGATCCGGGTCACGTCGCGCACGCCCTGGCCGGACAGCCTTATGGCCGTCTCGTCTGCGTGCTCCAGCCGTGCCGCGACCAGCGAGGACACCAGCTGCGGGGCGTGCGAGACCAGGGCGACGGCCCGGTCGTGCTGGGTCGCGTCCATCACGATCGGCATCGCACCGCAGAGCGCGACCAGCTCCAGCACGGCGTTGAGCGTGTCGGTGTCGGTGTCGGCGGTCGGGGTGAGCACCCAGGGGCGCCCCTCGAACAGGTCGGCGCGGGCGGCCAGCGGGCCGGATCGCTCCCGGCCCGCCATCGGGTGACTACCGATGTAGTGGACGGTGTCGCAGCCGAGCGCCGCGACCTCGCTGCCCGGGCCGGCCTTCACGCTGGCCACGTCGGTGTACCAGTGCGCCAGGTTGCGGCGCTGGCAGTCGGCGAGCACCTTGCCGACCAGCGCGGGCGGGACGGCGATGATCGCCAGGTCGACCGGGCCCTCGGCCGGTTCGATGGTGCCCGCGCCGAGCGACTCGGCGGTGCGGGCGGCGTCCGGGTCGGCGTCCTCCAGATGGACGGTCAGCCCGCGTGCGGACAGGGCCAGGGCGGCGGAGGTACCGATCAGCCCGGTACCGACGACGACGGCAGTGCGCATGACGGGTGGCTCTCCTCGATCACGGTTCTCGACTCGACGGTTCGACGATCCTCTGACGATTCTCGCCGGGTGCCTGGACCGGCCGGGAGCACCCGCGCCCATCCTCCCACCCGCCGGACCCCGGCCGCGGCCCCGCCCCGCCCCTGTCCCCGGCCCCGGCCCCGCCGGCGGCGGGGCCGGCGGCAACCGCGGCGCCTCGGCCCCCGTCTCCCACAGTGCACACGCCGCGCCCCGGGAAATCCGGCGACGCCCGCCCCGAGCCGGGGCAGACTGGCCGCCCGGGGCCGACGCGGCACAACGGCGCCCGGCGGGACGCGCCGCACCGGACGCGAACGAAGGGGTTACGCATGGACGATCAGCACAGCAGTCACACCGGGCCGTCGAAACCTCCGGCCGTACCGGCGCACCCGTCGGTGCTCGACTCCGTCGTGGTGTACGCCGAGGGCGCGGTGTGCCGCCGCCGGGCCACCGTCCCGGTCCCGCCCGACGGACGGCTGCGGCTGACCGGCCTGCCCGACTCGATGGACGGCAACTCGCTGCGCGCCCGGGTGCTCTCCGGCCCCGCCGGCACGACGGTCACCGAGGCCCGCCTCGAACCCCTTGCCGAGCTCCTCGAACCGGGCGAACTCACCACTCTGCGCCACGAGTTGGACGAGGCCATGGAGCGCCAGAGCGCACTGAACGAGCGCCACCGGCTGGTGCTGACCGCGATCGCCGAAACCGCCGCACTGCGCGCCGTCCCGCCGCAGCGCCGTCACGGCGAGCCGCTGCGCCGCACCCCCGCCGAGGCCTGGCTGGAGCTCGCCGACTTCGTCGACGAGCGGCTGGCCCGACTCCAGGAGCGCGCCGAGCAACTCACCCTGGATATCGAACTCGCGGACCACGAGCGCGAGTTGGCGGCCGACCGACTGGAGCGGGCGTCCACCGCCGAGCGGACCGCGCTGATCGAGACCGTCGACACCGTGCTGCTCACCCTGCACACCACCGGCCCGGCCGACACCGGACAGCCCGGCCCGGAGCCCGACCTGGAACCAGAACTGGAGCTGGAGCTGGAGTACAGCGTCCCCACCGCCCGCTGGGTGCCCGCCTACCGCCTCTCCCACCGCACCGGCTCCGACACCGGCCATCTCGTCCTGCGCGCGGCCGTCGCCCAGCACACCGGCGAGGACTGGACGGGCGTCCGACTCGCCCTGTCCACCGCCGACCTCGAACGCCGCACCGACCTGCCCAAGCTGAGCTCACTGCGGATCGGCCGCAGCCAGCCCGCCCCGCCGCCCTCCGGCTGGCGCGAACCCCCGGCCGGCCTGTCCGACCTCTTCACCGGCTACGACGCGGCCACCGCCACCCGCGCCGCCGCCGAGCGCGACACCCCGCTCCCGGTGTCCGCCCCCGTCGCCGCCAAGGCCGCCCGGATGGCCGGCCGTACCGGCGGCGCCCGCCCGTCCGGCCCTCGCCCCGGCGGTGCCCGCCCCGCGCTGTTCGCGGACGAGGCGGCGCCCGCCGGCCCGTACGGCGGCGGCTCGCTGAGCGTCCAGGAACCGGGCCAGGAACCGCCCCTGGCACCACCCCAGCCGCCACCCCACGGGGCAGTGCCCGCGCCCCCGCCGCCCGGCTTCGCCGGCTACGGCGCCCCGCCCGCGCTCTCCGCTCCCGCTCCCGCACCGATGCCCCAGGCCCCAGGCGGCGCCATGCCACAGGAGCCCCGCCGAGCGCGGCTCCGCAGCCCGCGCGCCACCCCGCCCCCGGCCACCACCGGCCTCGCCCTCGACACCACCCTGCTCGACTACCCCGGCCTCCTCCTGGCCGGCCCCGACGCCCCCGCCGACCGGCGCGGCACCCTGCGCCCGAACCCCGTACGGGTCGAGCGCGATGAGCTGGAGCGGTTCCTCCCCGGCGGCCGCGAGGGCGGCCGGCTCCGCGACCTCGCCCTCCCCCGCCACGCCGTCCCGCCCCGCGAGTCGGCCGGCTCCTTCGACCACCGCTTCGACGCCGCCGCCCCCGCCGACATCCCGTCCGACGGCACCTGGCACACCGTCACGGTGGACGAGATCCCGCTCTCCGCCCGCCCCGAGTACGTCACCGTCCCGGCCGTCGAGGAGAAGGTGTACGCGACCCTGGTGCTCGCCAACCGCACCGACCGCGCCGTACTGGCCGGCCCGGTCGAGGTCACCGTGGACGAGGAGTTCCTGCTCACCGCCGCCCTGCCCACCCTCGCCCCCGGCGGCACCCGGCGCCTGGGCATCGGCGTCACCGAGAGCATCGAGGTGGCGCGCCGCACCGAGCTGCGCGAGTCCGCCACGGGCATGCTGAAGGGCAACAGCACCGTGCTCGACCACCGGGTGCACGTCCGGCTGGCGAACCGGCTCGGCCGCACCGTCACCGTGGAGGTCCGCGAGCGCGTGCCGGTCACCTCCGACGCCGAGATCCGGATCGAGGAGCGCGCCGACTGGCACGCCCCGACCGAACCGACACCGGACTGCCCGCCCAGCACCCGGCTCTGGCGGGTCGACCTGCCACCGGGCGGCCGCGCCGAGCTGGACGGCGGCTACCAGATCAAGATCCCGGCCGGAAAGGCCATCGTGGGCGGAAACCGGAGGAACTGACAGATGACCGGAGAAACGACCCCCCTCCCCGTCACCGCCGTCACCTGCCTGGAGGACCGCGCCCAGGTCGAGCGCACGGTGACCGTCGAGCTCGCCGAGGGCGTCCAGCGGCTGCGGCTCGGCCCGCTCACCGCCCTCGCCGTCGACCGCACCCTGCGCGCCGAGACCACCGCCCCCGGCACCCGGGTGCTGGAGGCCCGGCTGGTCCGCACCTGGAGCCCCCGCGCCCCGCTGCCGCCCGGCCCGGAGGACTCCGCACTGCGCCACCGGCTGCACGGTCTGGAGGCCGAGTCGCGCCTCGCGGACCAGACCCGGGCCCGGCTGGAGGCCCGCCTCGCCCTGCTCGCCCAGCTGAGCGCCGACCTGCTGCGGGAGGTCGGCGAGGGCGCCGGCGTCGGCGAGATCGAGCGCACCCGCTGGGCCCGCGAGCTGGACCGGGTGGACGCCGAGCGCGAGCGCTACGGCGAGGAGCTGCGTGCCACCCACTCCCGGCTGCGCCGCCTGGACCACGAGCGCTCCCAGGCCCTGATCGCCCTGGACGAGGCCGAGCAGGAGCCCGCCGAGCTGGTCGCCCACCTGGAGCTGACCGTCGAGGCCGAGCGGCCCGGCCCGGCCGCGCTGACCGTCAGCCACCTGGTGCCCTGCGCGCTCTGGCGCCCGTCCTACCGGGCCACCCTGGACGACGGCGGCGGCCTGCGCCTGGAGTCGGAGGCGGTGGTCTGGCAGCGTACCGGCGAGGACTGGGCCGGCGCCCGGCTCACCTTCTCCACCGCCCGCTCCGCCCTCGCCACCGACCCGCCCGCGCTCACCGAGGACCTGCTGACGCTGCGCGAGCGCACCGACGAGGAGCGCCGCACGGTCGAGGTCGAACTGCGCGAGGAGGAGATCAGCACCCTCGGCCCGACCTCCGCCGTCCCCGGTCTGGACGACGGCGGCGAGGTACGGGTGCTGCCCGCCCCCGCCCCGGCCACCGTCCCCTCGGACGGCCGTGCGCACAAGGTCCCGCTGGGCGCCTTCACCGGCCCGGCGAACGGCGAGTACGCCTGCGCCCCGGAGCTGTCCCCGCTGGTCACCCGGGTGGTCCGGTTCCGCAACGCGGCCGGGCACCCGCTGCTGGCCGGCCCGGTCGAGCTGGTCCGCGGCAGCGGCTTCACCGGCCGCGGCGAACTGCGCTTCACCGCCGCCGGGGCCGACGCCGAGCTGTCCTTCGGCAGCTCGGACGGCTACCGGGTGGTCCGCGAGACCGAGGAACGCCAGGCCACCGCCGCCCTGACCGGCCGCCAGACCACCACCCGCACCGTCCGGCTGCACCTGTCCCGGTTCTCCGGCCCGGAGGAGCACGACGAACAGCTGGTCACGCTGCGCGAACGGGTGCCGGTCTCCGAGATCGCGGCGGTCGAGGTGCGGCTGCGCAAGGAGGAGTGCTCCCCGCCCCCGGACTCCTTCGACGCCGAGGGCATCGTGCGCTGGGACGTCCCGCTGGGCCCGGGCGCCCGCCGCACCCTCACCCTGGTGTACGAGATCTCGGCCTCCGCCAAGGTGGCCGGGCTGTGACCGGAGAGGTCCGGCTGTGACCGGCGGCCGGGCCATGACTCCCGACCGCTCGTGACGACCGCTCAGGACTGAAACGGGTAGAAAAGGAACATGATCCTCCACCTCGCTCCCCTGGACGACTGGCTGTCCGACCCCGGCCGCCCGTACGCCGCCGCGTCACTGCTCACCGACGGGTTCATCCACTGCTCCGCGGACGAGCAGACGGCACTCGCGGTGGCCAACGCCTTCTTCGCCGACACGCCCGACCCGCTGATGGTGCTGCTGATCGAGGAGTCGCTGGTGGAACCGATGGTCAAGTGGGAGGCCCCGCACGGAGCACCGCCGCCCGGGGCCACCCCCGGCATCCTCTTCCCGCACATCTACGGCCGGCTGAACCGCTCCGCCGTGGTCGGCCTGGAGAAGGTCGAGCGCGGCCCGGACGGCCGCTGGGTCTCGCTCAGCCCCTGGAGCTGACCGGCTCCGGGACGCTCACAGCCATCCCCGCTCCCGGGCCGCCATCCCGGCCTGGAAGCGGGTGGTGGCCCCCAGCGAGCGCATCAGGCTCTGCAGCCGCCGCTGGGTCGTCCGGGCGCTCCAGCCCAGCGAGCGGGCGATCGACTCGTCGGTCAGCCCCGCCGCCAGCAGGCCCAGCAGCTTGCGGTGGTCGGCCTCCGGCTCCGGCGAGGCGTCCCCGGTGCCGATCGCGGCCTGCAGCTGCACGGCCCGCTCCCACTCCGCCTCGAACAGCGTGTCCAGCGCCTGGAGCAGCGCCGAGGGGTGGATCACGTACGCGGCGTCCAGCACGCTGTCGCCGACGCTGATCGGGATGACCGCCATCCGGTCGTCCGAGATGATCATCTTCATCGGCAGGGTCGGCCGTACCCGGGCCTCCTCCCCGTCCGCGACGCCGACCAGGATGTTCTTCTCCAGCCGGCCGGGCCAGGCCACGGCCTCCCGGTCGTATATGGTCCGGAACTTCAGCCCCTCCCGCAGCCGCCGCCGCTGCAACGGCATCGGGGCCACCGGGTCCTGGATGTACGGCGGGCGGTCGAAGCCGCGGACCTGGTACTGGCTGGTCTCGGTGATGTGCTCGAGCCGCTGGGCGATCGCCTCGCCGCCGGTCAGCACCTCCACCGAGTGCGCCGGGTCGGTGTAGCGCGAAGCCTCCCGGAAGGCGTCCATCAGCCGGTGCATCTCGGCGCGGGCGTGCCGCAGCTCGGACTCCCGGTGGCCGATCAGGGTGCCGATCGCCACGTCCGGGGCGACCGCCAGGAAGCGCTGCCGGTCCACCGGCGCGCGGGTGGCCATGCCCTGCTGCGCCAGCCGGTCCAGCGCGCGCACACTCTGCTGGAGCGTCAGGCCGCAGCTCTCGGCCAGCTCCTCCGCGGTGGACTGCGGATTGGCCACCAGCGCCGCGTAGACCTGCCCGTCCGGCTCGGCCAGCCCCAGTGGGCCGAGGGCCTGTCCGGCCGACCGCCCCAGTACTGCATCGGACACGACGCCGTCTCCCCCTGCTCGCCCCGCACACCCCACCGGCGCCCGTCCTGGCGCAGTCCCGCCACAGGGCGGGGCGGTGGTCCAGTGGCCATCCTCTGCCACGGATCATGACGCTGACAAGGCCGTGACCAGGGGTTGCGTCCCGACTCACATACACGCGGGAGGGTCCCCCGCCACCACGGGCGGGGGACCCTCCGACGAACGACCGGTGAAAACCCGGGGGACGGACCCCAGGGCCTACAGGCCGACCTCGCGCATCAGCTGGCCGACCTCGGGGTTGGTCAGACGGCGCAGCCAGCCCGACTTCTGGTCGCCGAGCGCGATCGGGCCGAAGTGGGTACGCACCAGCTTCTCCACCGGGAAGCCCGCCTCGGCGAGCATCCGGCGGACGATGTGCTTGCGGCCCTCGTGCAGGGTCACCTCGACCAGGTAGTTCTTGCCGACGTTGGAGACCACCTTGAAGCTGTCGGCGCGGGCGAAGCCGTCCTCCAGCTCGATGCCCTGGGCCAGCTGCTTGCCCAGGTCGCGCGGGATCGGGCCCTGGATCGCGGCCAGGTAGGTCTTGGTCACGCCGTAGCGCGGGTGGGTGAGGCGGTGGGCCAGCTCGCCGTGGTTGGTGAGCAGGATGATGCCCTCGGTCTCGGTGTCCAGGCGGCCGACGTGGAACAGCCGGGTCTCCCGGTTGGTCACGTAGTCGCCCAGGCACTGGCGCCCGTCCGGGTCCTCCATGGTGGAGACCACGCCGGCCGGCTTGTTGAGCGCGAAGAACAGGTAGGACTGGGTGGCGACGGTCAGACCGTCGACCTTGATCTCGTCCTTCTCGGGGTCGACCCGCTTGCCCTGCTCGGTGACGCGCTTGCCGTTGACCTCGACCCGGCCCTGCTCGATCAGCTCCTCGCAGGCGCGGCGGCTGCCGACGCCGGCCCGGGCCAGCACCTTCTGCAGGCGCTCGCCCTCGGGCTCGCCGAAGGTCTTGGGCAGCTTGACGGCCGGCTTGTCGTGCCGGGCGAGGACGGCGTCCTCGATCTTGGCCTGCAGTTCGCGCGAGCGCTGCGGCTGGCGGCGCGGGTCGCCCGGGGCGCCCTGGCCCTCACGGCGCGGGCGCGGGGCCGGGCCGGGGCGCCGACCGGCGAAGCCGCCGCGGGCCGGGGTGGCGTTGGGGCCGCCGCCGTACTCGGGGCGGTCGTACTTGCGCTCCTCGGGCCGCAGCGGGCGGTCCGGGTAGCGGCGGTCATCGCGCCGGTCGTCGCGCCGGTCGTCCCGGCGGCTGTCCCGCCCGTACGAGCCGCCGCGCGAGCCCGAGCTGCCACCGTACGAGCCCGAACCCGAGCCACCGCCGTACGAACCCCCGCGCGAGCCCGAGCCGCCGCGGCCGCCGCCGCTGCCGCCGTAGGAGCCGCCCCGGCCCCCGCCCTGTCCGCCGCGACCGCTGCCGCCGCCGCTGCTGTTCCTGCCGTTGCCACTGCTACGCATCAAAGTGTCCGTACGTCGTTCCGTCTGGGATGTGCGGTCGTTTCGGCCGACCTCACCTCCCCCTACCGATCAGGCGCTGCCCGACCGGCCTCGCCACTGCCGTCCGCGGCCTGTGCGGCAGCGGAGGCGACCGCCTCCGCGATCATCGTGCCCTCCAGGGACTCCGCTTCCACGTCGTCGACCTCGGGCAGGAAGGGAGCGAGCTCCGGCAGCTCGTCCAAGCCGCGGAGCCCCATCCGTTCCAGGAAGTAGTTCGTCGTCCGATACAGGATCGCACCTGTTTCGGGCTCGGATCCGGCCTCTTCCACCAGTCCTCGCTGTACCAGGGTACGCATCACGCCGTCACAGTTCACACCGCGGACGGCGGAAACCCGCGATCTGGACACCGGCTGCCGGTACGCGACCACGGCCAGGGTCTCCAGCGCGGCCTGGGTCAGCCGGGCCTGCTGGCCGTCCAGCAGGAAGCGGTCGACGGCCCGGGCGCAGCTGTCCCGGCTGTAGAACCGCCAGCCGCCGGCCACCGGCCGCAGGTCGAAACCGCGGCCCGCCGCCTCGTACTCGGCGGACAGTTCGCGCAGCGCCGCGGCCACCTCGGCCCGCGGCCGCTCCAGCACCCCGGCCAGCCGCTCCTCGGTGACCGGCTCGTCGACGACCATCAGGACGGCCTCCAGCTCGGCCCGCAGCCCGGGCCCGGCCGGCTCCTCCGGCTCCCCCGGCACGTCGGAGGCCGACGGGGCCGACTTCTGGTGCACCACCCTCGGCTCGGTGCCCACCGCAGCCACAGGGGCCGCCACGGGCTCCGGCACGGGCTCCGGCAGCAGCTCGAAGGCCGGCTCCAGCCACTCCTCGGCCCGCGGCTGCCCCGGCAGCCCGAGCGGGCGCCGCACCGGCCGCCCGCCGTCGTTCCCGGCACTCATCGCCGCCCGTCCTCCTTCGCCTCGCCCGCGACCCCGTCCGGGGCCTTGTCCCCGGCCTTCTCCGCGACCTCGCCCGCGACCTCGCCCGCCGGCCGGTCGAACTCGTCCGTCACCTCGACCGCGCACCGACCCTCCTCGGCCACCCAGCGCACCCGCAGCTCCCCGAGCGCCTCCGGCTGCTCGAAGGCGAGCACCCGCTCCCGGTACAGCTCCAGCAGCGCCAGGAACCGGGCGACCACCACCAGGGTGTCCGGCGCGTCCGCGACGAGCTGCTGGAAGGAGGCCTCCCCGAGGCCGGTGAGCAGGTCGACCACCAGCCCGGCCTGCTCGCGCACGCTGACCGGCGGGGTGTGGATGTGGTCGACGTACACCACGGGCTTCGGCTTGGGCTCCATCGCCTTGGCCGCCAGCTGGGCCAGCCGCTCCGGCCCGACGGTGATCACCACCTCGGGCAGCAGCTCGGCGTGCCGGGGCTCCAGCCCGACGGTCCGCGGCCGTCGCAGCAGCTCGGCCGCCCAGCGCTCGCCGAACAGCGCCGCCGCCCGCTTGTACGCCCGGTACTGCAGCAGCCGCGCGAACAGCAGGTCCCGCGCCTCCAGCAGCGCGAGGTCCTCCTCGTCCTCGACCTCGGCCGCGGGCAGCAGCCGCGCGGCCTTGAGGTCCAGCAGGGTGGCGGCCACGACCAGGAACTCGGTCGCCGCGTCCAGGTCCCAGTCCGGTCCCATCGCCCGGATGTACGCGATGAAGTCGTCCGTCACCGTGGCCAGCGCCACCTCGGTGACGTCCAGCTTGTGCTTGGCGATCAGGCCGAGCAGCAGGTCGAAGGGGCCCTCGAAGTTGTCCAGCCGTACGCGGAAACCGCCCCGGGACTCCTCCTCGGTGGGGTTCACGGCGGTGGCGGCTGGTTCGACGGTGCTCGGCATGACGGTCCATTTTCGCCCGGCCCCGCCGCCCACCCCGCCGCGGGGCCGTCGACACGCCGCCCGACGGACCCCGGGGCCCGGACGACGGCCTCAGCGCCCGGCCGCCCGGCCGGCGGCGCTCAACGCCCGGCGGACAGCCCTGGACGCCGTCCTACCGACCGCGCAGCCGCCGGACCAGGATGGAGGCCTCGCCGCGCTGCTCCAGGTCCGCCAGGACGACCGCGATGGCCTCCCGGACGATCCGCCCGCGGTCCACGGCCAGGCCGTGCTCGCCGCGCAGCACCAGCCGGGCGTGCTCCAGGTCCATGAGCTCCTCGGCGGAGACGTACACGGTGATCTTCTCGTCGTGCCGCTCGCGCCCGCTGGGGCGGCGCGGCGCGCGTCCCCGCGGCCGGGCGCGCCCGGCGGCACCGGTCTGCTCCTCGGCGGCACCCGCGTGCGCCCGGCCCGCCGGGGCGGCTGCGGCGCCGCGGCCGCCGGAGACGGCCTGTCCGGCCGATCCGGCACCCTGGTCCCCGGCCTGTCGCTGGGCGGGCGGCTGCGCGGGCACCCCGGCGGCCGACTGCTGCTCCTGCCGGGCGCCCTCGGCGCCGTCCGTGCCGTTGACGGTCCGCGCGGTCTCCGGTCTGGATGCCTCGGCGGCCGGACGCGGCGCGAGGGACGGCGACAGCGCCATCCCGCCGGTGGTCCGGAACAGCTCGTCGGCACCCGGGAGACTCACTCGGCGGGGCGGCACCGGTCGAGCACCTCCCTGGCGAGCTGGCGGTAGGCGGCGGCACCGACCGAGTTGGTGGCGTAGGTGGTGATGGGCTCGCCGGCGACGGTGGTCTCCGGGAAGCGCACGGTCCGCCCGATGACGGTGTGGAAGACGTGCTCGCCGAACGCCTCGACGACCCGCGCCAGCACCTCACGGCTGTGCACGGTGCGCGAGTCGTACATGGTCGCGAGGATGCCGTCCAGGCGCAGCTCGGGGTTGAGCCGCTCGCACACCTTCTCGATGGTCTCGGTCAGCAGCGCGACACCGCGCAGCGCGAAGAACTCGCACTCCAGCGGCACGATCACGCTGTGAGCGGCCGTCAGCGCATTGACCGTCAGCAGGCCCAGCGAGGGCTGGCAGTCGATGATGACGTAGTCGTAGTCGGGCAGCAGCGGCTTCAGGGCGCGCGCCAGCGCGGACTCCCGGGCCACCTCGCTGACCAGCTGCACCTCGGCGGCGGAGAGGTCGATGTTGGAGGGCAGCAGGTCCATGCCCGGGACGGCCGTCTTCAGCAGCACCTCATCGGCCGTCAGGCCCCGCTCCATGAGCAGGTTGTAGACGGTGACGTCGAGCTCCATGGGGTTGACGCCCAGTCCGACCGAGAGCGCGCCCTGCGGGTCGAAGTCGACGAGCAGCACCCGGCGGCCGTACTCGGCCAGCGCCGCGCCCAGGTTGATGGTCGACGTGGTCTTGCCGACGCCGCCCTTCTGGTTGCACATGGCGATGATCTGGGCGGGGCCGTGCTCGGCGACCGGCGCGGGGATCGGGAAGTACGGCAGCGGACGGCCGGTCGGGCCGACCCGCTCGCGGCGCTGGCGCGCGGCGTCGGGGGCCAGCGTGGCGGCGTACTCGGGGTCCGGCTCGTACTCGGCGTCCGGGTCGTCGTAGGCGCCGTAGGCGAACTCGCCGTAGGCCAGGCCGTAGGCGGCCAAGTCGGCGTCGTGATCGGTCACCGTGGTCACCTGCGCTGTGTTCTGGCGTGCTTCGAAGGTACGGAGTGCGACCGAGCCGACCTCGGCCGAGCCCACGGTGGACTGCCGGGCCCCGGACCCCTCACTCGGCTGGCCGGCGGTGAGCTCCGCCAGTCCTGGCTGACCACCCCCGGGAGCAATTGTCGACTCATTCACAAGTCGTCTTACCTCCTTGGGGATCCAGGACTCTATGTCGATTCGTCAGCGTGGCAGCACGCCGACGGTTTGCGACTCTAGGCCGTTCAAGGCGTTCGCAGCAACACAATCCACGGTAGTGGGCACGATGTGTCGACTATCGGGCGGGCTGCTGTCAAGGGATGAGTAGGCCTATGACCCTAACGTTTCTGCGGTCGAGTGATACGACCCACGGGAATTGACGACAGAGCGACCCGCCCGGTCCACCGACTGTTCACGGGCATGGCGAAGCCCCCGACCCGAAGTGATCGGGTCGAGGGCGAACGACCGCCGAGCGGTCAGGGTGTTCAGGCGAGCACGCTCTCCAGCGTGACCGACTCCAGGCCGAAGGCCTCGGCCACGGCCGGGAAGGTGATCTGGCCCTCGTGCACGTTGAGGCCCTTGGCGAGCGCCTCGTCGCGACGCAGCGCCTCCTTCCACCCGCGGTTCGCCAGCTCGATGACGTACGGCAGGGTGGCGTTGGTCAGCGCGTAGGTGGAGGTGTTCGGGACGGCGCCCGGCATGTTGGCCACGCAGTAGAAGACCGAGTCGTGGACCTGGAAGGTCGGGTCGTCGTGCGTGGTCGGGCGCGAGTCCTCGAAGCAGCCGCCCTGGTCGATGGCGATGTCGACCAGCACGGAGCCCGGCTTCATGCGGGAGACCAGCTCGTTGGTGACCAGCTTCGGGGCCTTGGCGCCCGGGATCAGCACGGCGCCGATGACCAGGTCGGCGTCCAGGACGGCCTTCTCCAGCTCGAAGGAGTTGGACATGATGGCCTTGATCTTGGTGCCGAAGATCCGGTCGGCCTCGCGCAGCTTGTTGATGTCGCGGTCGAGCAGGGTCACGTCGTAGCCCATGCCGATGGCGATGGTGGCCGCGTGCCAGCCGGAGACGCCACCGCCGATGACGACGGCCTTGGCCGGGTGGGTGCCGGGCACGCCACCGGGCAGCACGCCGCGGCCACCGGCCGGACGCATCAGGTGGTACGAGCCGACCTGCGGGGCCAGGCGGCCCGCGACCTCGGACATCGGGGCGAGCAGCGGCAGCGCGCCGTTGCCCAGCTGGACGGTCTCGTACGCGATGGCGGTGGTGCCCGAGGCGATCAGCGCGTCGGTGCCGGCCCGGTCGGCCGCCAGGTGCAGGTACGTGAAGAGGGTCTGCCCCTTGCGCAGCCGGTGGTACTCGGAAGCGATGGGCTCCTTGACCTTCAGCAGCAGGTCGGCGGTGGCCCACACCTCGTCGGCGGTGGGGAGGATGGTGGCGCCGGCGGCCACGTACTCCTCGTTGGGGATCGAGGAGCCGAGACCGGCGTTGTCCTCGATGTAGACCTCGTGTCCGTTGCGGACCAGCTCATGCACGCCGGCGGGCGTGATGGCCACGCGGTACTCGTGGTTCTTGACCTCGCGGGGGATGCCGACCTTCACGGCTAAACACGTCCTCTTGCCATGGGGGTCCCGACCGGAGAAGACCGGTGGGCGACGCGCACGTGGGGAAGCCTCCGGGCAGCCCGGGGCAGGGGATCGCTGCGCGACTGAGTTCGAGTGTAATGAAGCCCAGGCGGCCTGTCAGCCTTCCAAATCGAATAATTTCGCTGAACACATTGGCAGGTTCGTAGGCTTCCGCCGGAGCTTACCTGCCATAAGTGTCGCAACCCGGCACTTCCGACGATACATCCGAAAGCGCCCTCACAACCCGGCGGCGACGCGTTCCCGCAGGTCCGCGAGGGCCGCCCCGACGGCCTCCCGGCCCCGTTCGTCGCCGATCCGGCGCAGCACCGCGAGCGCGGCCCGGTACTCCCGATCGGCCTCCTCGAAACGGCGCTGCGCGGTGTGCGCCTCGGCCACCCGCGCCAGCAGCCGGGCCTCCGCCGCGTGGTCCCCGAGCGACTGCCGCAGCCCGAGCGCCCGCCCGTACCAGTCGGCGGCGCGCACCGCGTCGCCGAGCGCCCGGTGGCAGCCGGCCGCGCCCTCCAGGGCCCGGGCACAGAGCGGTTCGTCCGCGACCGTACGGGCGTGCTCCAGGGCGGCCCGGTAGTGCACGGCGGCCTGCTCCCAGCGGCCCGCCGCGACCTGGAGGTCCCCCAGGTTGAGCAGCGCGGCCGAGGCCCGGCGGGGCCGGCCGTTGCGCTCGGCGACGGTGCGCACCAGCTCGTGCAGCCGGTAGAGGTCGGCCGGGGCGGCGCCGGTCAGCGGCAGCGACCGCAGCAGCGCGGTGACCAGCCGCCCGGCCGAGCCGTCCAGATCGCCCTGACCGATCGCGTCGGCCACCGCGCCGAGCAGCAGCTCCCGCTCGCCGAGCAGCCAGTCCCGGGCCTGCGCGGCCGAGCGCAACCGCAGCGCGGCGGGCAACGGCTCGGGCCCGGGGCCGCCCGCCGGGTCGAGCAGGGCGCGGGCCGACTCGGTGAGCCGGACCAGCCGTTCCAGCAGCCGGGCCCGGGCCAGCTCGGTCTCGGCCGGCCGGTCCTCCCGCTCGCGCAGCCGGACCAGCCGCGGGTAGAGCCGTCCGGGCACCCGGTAGCGCGGGGCGCCGTCGCCGGCCGGCGCCTCCTCGCCGAGCAGCTCCCGCTCGGCGAGCACGGCCAGCGTCGCGGCGGCCTCCGCCGCCGGGCAGCCGACCAGGGCGGAGGCGGTGCGCGGGTCGGCGGTCTGCGCCGGGGCCAGGGTGAGGGTGCGCAGCATCCGCGCCTGGGCGCGCGACAGGGTGCGGTAGACGAGGGTGAACGCGCCGATCAGCGGATCGTTGTCGGGTACGGGCACCGGCTCGGCCGGCTCGGGCTCCGGCCTGACCCAGGTCGACGGGTCACCGGCTGGCTCGGGCGCGGCGACGGGCTCCGCGGCCTTGTCCTCCGCCGACTGCTGCGGGCCCTCCCTCTTCTTCCCCGCCTCGGCGGCAGCCCCGGCCCCACCGGTCCTGCCCGCCTTGCCCGCCTTGCCCGCCTTGCCGCCCTCGCCACCGGCGGCCGCCGACTCCTCCCCCACCACCAGGTTGAGCTGCCGCGCCGCGTCCGTGACCGCGATCTCCGGGTTGCCGCGCAGCCACCCCGCCATCAGCCGCAGGGCGGCCGGCCGGGCGGCGCAGGCCTCGGCCAGGTCGGCCCCGCCGACCGGGTCGCAGGAGATCCGGGTGCCGCCGACCAGGTCGGCCAGCAGTTCGCCGGAGGCCTGCCGGTCCAGCCCGCCGAGGATCACCGGGTCGATGTCCTCGATCCCGGTGAGCGGCCCGGCAGTGGTGGCGAGCACCAGGCAGCCGGGCTCGTCGGCGAGCAGCGGCCACACCTGCCCGGCGTCCCGCACGTCGTCCAGCACCAGCAGGACGCGCAGCCCCGCCAGCGCCTCCCGCAGCGCCACGCAACCGGGCTCGTCCCGCCCGTCCTCGACCGCCCCGGGCAGCGGCACGGCGGCCTGCGGGTCGAGCTGCTCCAGCAGCAGTCGGGCCGCGCGCGCCGGCTGCACCCGCCCGCCGTCGGGGGCGGACAGCCGTGCGAACAGCACGCCGTCCGGGTAGTCGGCGGCGACGGTACGGGCGAAGCGGGCGGCCAGCGCGGTCCGGCCGGAGCCGGGGCGCCCGGCCAGCACCAGCACCGGGCAGCGGCCGCTCACCGGACGGGTGGCGGCCGCCCGCAGCGCGGCCAGTTCGGCGCGCCGCCCGGCGAACACCGTGGGCCCGGCCGGCAGCCGCTCCAGTCCGGGGACGGCGCTCGCGGGCATGTCAGGGCCGGGGTCCATCGTCGCCGTCTTCCTCGCCACCCGTGCCACTCCCGACGTCATCCCGCGCCCGGCGTCCGGCTGGTCAGCGTCCGGCGCTCGGCGAAGGCGGCCCGGCACGGGCGCCCCGTCTGCGAAGCGTAGTTCGACCGTCCGGCTCAGCCGAGATGACATCCGGTCGTACGAACCGGCAAATCACCCCAAGGCATCAACCCGGGCGGTCCGCCCGTGCCTCGAACGGCCCCGCATCCTCGAAGGACGCTCAGGCCTCGAAGGGCCGGGCCGGCCACGGCGAGTCCGGCCGGCGCAGCCCGTCCAGGCCGTCCGGGGCGGTGAGCGCGGCGTGCACGGCGAGGGTGCCGGTGATCAGGGTCGGGTTGTGCAGCTGCCCGGCCTGGATCAGCCGGATCAGTTCGGGCACCGGGACCCAGGCGACCTCGATCTCCTGCTCCTCGCCCTCGGCCTGGTAGCGCTCGCCCTCGGCGGCCGACAGGTCGGTGGCCAGGAACATCCGCAGCGCCTCGTCGGTGCCGCCCGGGGAGGTGTAGTAGTCGGCGAGGATCCGCCAGGTGTCGGCCTTGCAGTGCGCCTCCTCGTACAGCTCGCGCTGCGCGGCGTGCCACGGGTTCTCGCCGGGCACGTCGAGCAGGCCGGCCGGCAGCTCCCACAGCCGCTGGCGGACCGGGTGGCGGTACTGGCGCAGGACCAGCACCCGCTGCTTGTCGTCCAGGGCGAGCACCGAGACCGAGCCGGGGTGGGTCTGGTAGTCGCGCCGGGCCCAGCTGCCGTCGGGCATCCGGACCTCCTCGCTGCGCACGCCGGTGACCTTGCCCTGGAACGGCGTCGCGCTGCCGCGGACCTCCCACTCCTCGGCCACGTCGGCGATCACCTGGTCGCTCTGCTCGTCCATCGCTCTCCCCTTTTCGTCAGTGCGACACAATCTAACGCCGGACGGCGGCCCCGCGGGAATCGCGGGGCCGCCGTCCGGTGAACGACCGAGGCCGAGAAGGATATGACTACTCGGAGGCCGCGGTCTTGATGTCGATGGCGGCCTTGACCAGGCCCGCGAACAGCGGGTGCGGGCGGGTCGGGCGGGACTTCAGCTCCGGGTGGGCCTGGGTGGCCACCAGGTACGGGTGCACCTCACGCGGGTACTCGACGTACTCGACCAGGTCGCCCTTGGGCGAGAGGCCGGAGAACTGCAGGCCGGTCTTCTCCAGGTCCGCGCGGTAGGCGTTGTTGACCTCGTAGCGGTGGCGGTGGCGCTCCTCGACGTACTGCTCGCCGCCGTAGACCTCGCGGACGATCGAGCCCTCGGCGAGCTTGGCCGGGTACAGGCCCAGGCGCATGGTGCCGCCCAGGTCGCCCTTGCCGTCGACGATGGCCAGCTGCTCGGCCATGGTGGAGATGACCGGGTGCTTGGCGGCGGCGTCGAACTCGGTGGAGTTGGCCTCGGGCAGACCGGCCAGGTTGCGGGCCGCCTCAATGACCACGCACTGCAGGCCCAGGCACAGGCCCAGCAGCGGGACCTTGTTCTCGCGGGCGTAGGTGATCGCGCCGACCTTGCCGTTGACGCCGCGGTCGCCGAAGCCGCCGGGGATGCAGATCGCGTCCACGTCGCCGAGCTGCGCCTGGGCGCCCTCGGGCGTCTCGCAGTCGTCCGAGGTGACCCACTTGATCTCGACCCGGGCGTTGTTGGCGAAGCCGCCGGCGCGCAGCGCCTCGGTCACCGACAGGTAGGCGTCCGGCAGGTCGATGTACTTGCCGACCAGGGCGACCTTGACGATGTGCTGCGGCTCGTGGACGCGGCGCAGCAGGTCGTCCCAGGTGGTCCAGTCCACGTCGCGGAACGGCAGGTCGAGGCGGCGCACCACGTAGGCGTCCAGGCCCTCGCCGTGCAGCACCTTGGGGATGTCGTAGATCGACTTGGCGTCGATGGCCGCGACCACGGCCTCCTCGTCCACGTCGCACATCATCGAGATCTTGCGCTTGATCGCCTGCGGGACCTCGCGGTCGGCGCGCAGCACGATCGCGTCGGGCTGGATGCCGATGTTGCGCAACGCGGCGACGGAGTGCTGGGTGGGCTTGGTCTTCAGCTCGCCCGAGGGGCCGATGTACGGCAGCAGGGAGACGTGCACGAAGAACACGTTGTCCCGGCCGACCTCGTGGCGGACCTGGCGGACGGCCTCCAGGAACGGCAGCGACTCGATGTCGCCGACGGTGCCGCCGACCTCGGTGATCACCACGTCGACGTCCTCGGTCGCCATCCGGCGGATCCGGGACTTGATCTCGTTGGTGATGTGCGGGATGACCTGGACGGTGTCGCCCAGGTACTCGCCGCGGCGCTCCTTGGCGATGACGGTCGAGTACACCTGGCCGGTGGTGACGTTCGCCGAGCCGTGCAGGTTGGTGTCCAGGAACCGCTCGTAGTGACCGATGTCCAGGTCCGTCTCGGCACCGTCGTCGGTGACGAAGACCTCACCGTGCTGGAACGGGTTCATGGTGCCCGGGTCCACGTTGAGGTAGGGGTCGAGCTTCTGCATCGTCACGCGCAGGCCGCGGGCCTTGAGCAGCGCGCCGAGGCTGGAGGCGGTCAGCCCCTTGCCGAGCGAAGAGGCGACACCCCCGGTGACGAAGAGGTGCTTGGTCGTCACGGCGCGGCCGTTCGCTGCCTTGCCGGAATGGGGCTGTGCCAAGAGGGGGCTCCCGTGGGTCGCGTGTCGAAGGTGACGTGGGCGGGAGGCTCGCGACTGCCGGGCGACGGGAGGCCGACTCGGTAGGCGGCGCTCGAAGGGTCGTCGGTTCGGCTGGTCCGGGGCGTTTTATCCCGCCGGTCCACGGGATACCAGGGTATCAGTGACCTGACCCGGATGCCGTGCGGCCCGCGCGCGGCACTCCGGGAGCGTGCGCCTGGCGCACCACCGGCGCACCATCGGCCGCACGGGTCACACCGGTCGCACGACCGGCCGGACCGGGCCAGCCCGCGGTCTCCGTCCGGGCCATCCCGGCTCCTCCGTTACGGCCACCCGGTGATGATCCTTCCGGACCATCCTGCGCCACGCCTCCGCGATGCACGGCATTTCCGCCGAATTGCGGCGCCACACGGGGCAGCGTCCGCGTGCTTCGCCCCTTTCGTCCGTCGTAAGCTGCACGGACGCATCGCGACAGCACGAGCACGCGGAGGGCGTGGGAGCGTCAGGACACTCCCGGTCCCCGATGCGCGACCGGACCTCCCCGTATTCCAGCTCCTCCCCACCCACCTCAGGGGCTCCACCGAGCCCCGCGCGGACACTCCAGCAAGGCCCGCCACCACCCCCCGGCGGACCGGACGTCCCGGGGTGAACCTCCGGCCCCGCAGACCGCTCGCTCCCCCGTTCGCCGATGCCCTGACCACATTGCGAACTGGAGATCCACGTGGCCGGCCGTATCGAGGACTACGCACTCATCGGGGACATGCAGACCGCTGCCCTGGTCAGCAGGGACGGGGCGGTGGACTGGCTCTGCCTTCCCCGCTTCGACTCGCCGGCGGTGTTCGCCGGCCTCCTCGGCACCGATGAACACGGCTTCTGGCGGATCGGCCCGGCCGAAGCCGTCGCGACCGAGGTCC
Organism: Kitasatospora sp. NPDC048296; assembly: GCF_043201815.1. Classification (NCBI taxonomy): domain Bacteria; kingdom Bacillati; phylum Actinomycetota; class Actinomycetes; order Kitasatosporales; family Streptomycetaceae; genus Kitasatospora; species Kitasatospora sp. NPDC048296. The sequence continues at coordinate 16,687 of NZ_JBICZB010000030.1, read as the reverse complement.
CCGCTCCGGCCACCGCACCTGCCGGAGCCGACGGCCGGACCCTCTTCACCGACACCGCCGACCTGCGCGTCCCCCCGGCCACCGCCGCCGCCCCCGCCCTGCCCGCCGACCGGCGCCGCTACCGGGGTGACTCGCTGATCCTGGAGCAGGAGTGGGACGCCCAGGGCGGCACCGTCCGGGTGATCGACTTCATGCCGCCCCGCCCGCTGGCCGGCCGCGACGCCGTCCCCCAGGTGATCCGGATCGTCGAGGGCGTGGCCGGCACCGTGCGGATGCGCTCGGCCCTGCGGATGCGCTTCTCGTACGGCCGGATCGTCCCCTGGGTGCACCGGGTCGCGCAGGCCGACGGCGGCCACCGCACCGTCGCCATGGCCGGGCCCGACTCGGTCTGGCTGGACGGCGAGGCCGAGACCTACGGGCGCGACCTCACCACCTACGCCGACTTCACCGTCACGGCCGGCGAGCGGATCGCCTTCGCGCTCACCTGGCAGGCCTCCCACCTCGACGCCCCGGCCGTCCCGGACGCCGAGGCGATGCTCGACGCCACCGCCGACTTCTGGCACGAGTGGGCCGACCAGTGCACCTACCAGGGCCCCTACCGCGAGGCCGTGATCCGCTCGCTGATCACCCTCAAGGGCCTCACCTATGCCCCCACCGGCGGCATCGTCGCCGCCCCCACCACCTCCCTGCCGGAGGACATCGGCGGCGAGCGCAACTGGGACTACCGCTACACCTGGCTGCGCGACGCCGCGATCACCCTCTCCTCGCTGCTGCGCACCGGCTACCGCGAGGAGGCCCGCGCCTGGCGCGAGTGGCTGCTGCGCGCGGTGGCCGGGGACCCGGAGAACCTGCAGATCATGTACGGCATCGCCGGCGAGCGCGAGCTCACCGAGTCCTCGCTGGACTGGCTGCCCGGCTACGAGGGCTCCCAGCCCGTCCGGGTCGGCAACGGCGCCGCCGGACAGCTCCAACTCGACGTCTACGGCGAGGTGGTGGAGGCCCTGCACCTGGCCCACATGACCGGTCTGGTCCGCAACGACCACGCCCTCCACCTCCAGCTGCGCCTGATCGAGTACCTGGAGGACCACTGGCAGAACCCGGACGAGGGCATCTGGGAGGTCCGCGGCCCGCGCCGGCACTTCGTCCACTCCAAGGTGATGGCCTGGGTCGCCGTCGACCGCACCATCAAGCTGCTGGAGCAGACCCCCGAGGACGCCCCCTCCGACGGCCACCTGGAGCGCTGGAAGGAACTGCGCGAGACCATCCACCGGGACGTCTGCGAGAAGGGCTACGACCCCGAGCGCAACACCTTCACCCAGTACTACGGCGGCCAGGAGCTGGACGCCTCGCTGCTGCTCATCCCGCAGGTGGGCTTCCTGCCGCCGGACGACAAGCGGGTGATCGGCACCATCGAGGCGATCCAGCGCGAACTGTCCACCGAGGACGGCTTCGTCCTGCGCTACCCGACCCACGACGAGTCGGGGAACAACGTGGACGGCCTGTCCGGCCACGAAGGTGCCTTCCTGGCCTGCTCGTTCTGGCTGGCCGACGACCTCGCCATGATCGGCCGGGTGCAGGAGGCCCGCGAGCTGTTCGACAAGCTGCTCTCGCTGCGCAACGACCTCGGGCTGCTCGCCGAGGAGTGGGACCCGCGGCTCAAGCGCCAGGTCGGCAACTTCCCGCAGGCCTTCAGCCACGTCCCGCTGATCGACACCGCCCTGCGGCTGACCGCCTGCGGCGCCGCCTACCTGTCGGCCCAGCCGGACGGCCTGGCCGCCGACCGGGTCGAGCAGGCGACCGTCTAGGAACGCTGCACCAACTCGTCGTAGGTGCTGAGCACCTGCGCGACGGTGGCGGCCTCGTCCGGCCAGGTCTCGGCCTGCTGCCGGCCCGCCGCCACCAGCTGCTCGCGACGGGCCGGGTCGGCCAGCACCCCGCGCACCGCCCGTCCGATCGCCGCCGGGTCGCCCGGGGGCACCAGCACGGCGGCGTCACCGACCAGCTCGGGGATGCCGCCGACGGCGGTGGCGACCACTGGCACACCGGCCCGCATCGCCTCCTGGACCACCAGCGAGCGGGCCTCCCAGCGACTGGAGACCACCACCACATCGGCGGCGGCCAACAGGTCGGGCACGTCGGTGCGGTAGCCGAGCAGGCGCACCGGCAGCTTCTCGGCCGTCACCCGCTCGCGCAGCGGGCCCGCCTCCGGGCCGTCCCCGGCGAGCAGCACCAGCGGCTCCGGGTCCAGCGCGGACAGCTCCCGGGTGGCGTCCAGCAGCAGCCCGAAGGCCTTCTGCGGGACGAGCCGGCCGACCGCCAGCACCAGCGGGCGGTCCGGGCCGTCACCGAGCAGCGCGGCGCGCGCCTCGGGGCGGCCGAGCCGGCCCTCGGGCATCGGCGGGGCGGCCACCGGGCCCAGCCGGGCGTCGGTGGCACCCAGTTCGCGGGCCCGGGCGACCAGGTCGGAGGAGGCACCGAGGACGAGGTCGGCGGCGCGCGCCACCCGGCGCTCCATCAGCCGCTGCAGCCGGCGCTCCATGCCGGTGGCCAGCAGCGCGTGGTGCGAGGTGACCACCAGCGGGGTCTCCGGGCGCAGGCCCGGGAAGCGGCCGGCGGTGCGCAGCGCGAGGTCCGAGAGCAGCCCGGCGCGCAGCCCGTGGGCGTGCACCAGGTCGGCGCCGGTGAAGGCCCGGCGCAGCTCGCCGATCGCGGTGGCGTCGCTGCGGGCACCCGCGGTGGGGGTGATGTCGACGGTGTGGAACCGGGCGCCGGTGCGGGAGAAGCCGAACAGCTCGTCCGTGCCCGCCGGCGCGCAGACCGTGACGATCACCCCGTGCGCGACCAGGCCCTGGGCCAGGGAGCGCACGTGCGCACCGATGCCGCCGGTGCTGGCGGCCAGGACGAGCACCACGTGCAGCTGCCCCGGTTCCGGGGCGGCCGCGGTGGCCCGGGCGGCGGAATGGTCCACGTCGTCTCGCATCCGACTCGATCAGGTTCGCGCGCCGCTTCGCGAGGATTGCCCGCCCGGCGGCACTCGGGACTGGAAAGCCAGTGTCCAGCCGCCACCATGCCAGGTCGGCGGCCCTCTTGGACAGTCGGCGCCACCAGGGCGCGTCGTGGTGCCGCGAGGGCCGCCGGACCCGACGGAGCGACCGGCTCAGGGCCTGTCCGGCGGATCCTCGCCGGGTCCGGCGAGGATCCGCCGGACAGGCCTAACGCTGGCGCGGGGCCCGGGCGGTGGCCAGCAGCTCCTCGGCGTGGGCGCGGCCCAGCTCCGAGTCCTCCAGGCCGGCCAGCATCCGGGAGAGCTCGCGCACCCGCTCCTCGTCGTTCAGCACCTTGACGCCGGAGCGGGTCACGGTGCCGTCGTTGGTCTTCTCCACCACCAGGTGCCGGTCCGCGAAGGCGGCGACCTGCGGGAGATGGGTAACCACCACGACCTGCGCGGTTTCGGCCAGTTTGGCCAGTCGGCGGCCGATCTCGACCGCGGCCTTGCCGCCGACGCCCGCGTCCACCTCGTCGAACAGGTAGGTGGGGACGGGGTCGGCACCCGCGAAGACCACCTCGACGGCGAGCATCACACGGGACAGCTCACCGCCGGAGGCACCCTTGGCGATCGGGCGCGGCTGGGCGCCCGGGTGCGGGGCGAGCAGCACCTCGACCTCGTCCACGCCGTGCGGCCCGTACGCGACGGTGCGGCCGTCGACCTCGATCCCGGCCAGGTCGTCGAGCTGGGTGATCGAGAAGGTCACCCGGGCGTGCGGCATGGCCAGTTCGGCGAGTTCGGCGGAGACGGCCCCGGCGAAGCGGCCGGCGGCGGCCCGCCGGGCGGCCGACACCTCGGCCGCCAGCTCGGCCAACTCGGTCCGCAGCTCGGTCTCCTGGGCACCGAGCCGGTCGATCCGGTCGTCGTCACCGTCGAGTTCGGCGAGCCGGGCGGCCCCGGCCTCGGCCCAGGCGATCACCTCGGCGAGGGTGTTCTCCTCGCCGCCGTACTTGCGCAGCAGCTGGGCCAGCACGGCCCGGCGGTCCTCGACGGCGGCCAGGCGCACCGGGTCGGCGTCCAGGTCGTCGGCGTAACCGGCCAGGTCCCCGGCCACGTCTGCCAGCAGGTAGCCGACCTCGTTCAGCCGGTCCGCGAGGGCGGCCAGCCGCTCGTCGTGGTGGCGCACGGCGTCCAGGGCGCGGCGGGACTGGGCGAGCAGGGTGCCCGCGTCCAGCGCCTCCGGGTCGGTCGGGTCGCCGGCCAGGGCGGCGTGGGCGAGGGTCGCGGCGGAGGAGAGCGCGTCGGCGTGGCCGAGCCGTTCGGCCTCGGCGGCCAGCTCGACGTCCTCCCCGGCCACCGGCTCGGCGGCGGCGATCTCGTCCAGGCCGAAGCGCAGCAGATCGGCCTCCTGGGCGCGCTCGCGGGCCCGGGTGGTCAGCTCCTCCAGGGTGGCCGAGACCTCGCGCAGGGCGCGGTAGGTCTCCCGGTAGCGGGCCAGCGGCTCGGCCACCGCCTCGCCCGCGTACCGGTCCAGCGCGCCGCGCTGGCGGGCCGGGCGCAGCAGCCGCTGCTGGTCGGTCTGGCCGTGCACCGCGATCAGGTCCTCGCCGAGCTCGGCAAGCAGCCCGACCGGGACGGCCCGTCCGCCGACGTGGGCCCGGGAGCGGCCCTCGGCAGAGACGGTCCGGCTGATCAGCAGGGCGCCGTCGTCCAGTTCCGCCCCGGCCTCGACGGCGCGGGCCGCCACCGAGGAGTCGGCGGGCAGCTCCAGCCGGCCCTCCACGACCGCGCGTCCGGAGCCGTTGCGCACCAGGCCCGGGTCGGCGCGGCCGCCGAGCAGCAGGCCGAGGCTGGTCACGACCATGGTCTTGCCGGCGCCGGTCTCACCGGTCACGGCGGTGAAGCCGGGGGCCAGCTCGACCACCGCGTCGTCGATGACCCCAAGATCCCGTATCCGCATCTCGTCCAACACGGAGACGACCTTACGAGGTTCCGGCCCCGGAGCGCGACGAGCGGCAACGGCGCGCGGCAACTCCGTGCCCGGAAGTTCATCCCATCCGGGGCGTTTGCGGCGAGGTGTCCTGGGCTGGCGACGCGGTGCACCAGGGCAGGAACAGCTGTACCAGCGGGCCGATGGCCAGCGCGTACACGACCGTGCCGACCCCGGCGGTACCGCCCAGCAGGACACCGGCCGCCAGCACGATGACCTCGATGCCGGTGCGCACCAGCCGCAGCGAGCGGCCGGTGTGCCGGTGCAGGCCGGTCATCAGGCCGTCGCGCGGGCCCGGGCCGAAGCGGGCGCCGATGTAGAGCCCGGAGGCCAGGCCGTTGAGCACGACCGCGGCGGCCATCAGCGCGATCCGGGCGGGCAGGCCCGCGGGGCCGCCGACCAGCCGCAGGGTGAGGTCCATGGCCGCGCCGATCATCAGCACATTGGCGACGGTGCCCAGGCCCGGGCGCTGGCGCAGCGGGATCCACAGCAGCAGCACGAGGGCCCCGCAGATGGTCACCCAGGCGCCCACGGTCAGCCCGAGCACCCGCTGCAGGCCCTGGTGGAAGACGTCCCAGGGATCGAGGCCGAGGCCGGAGCGGAGCATCAGCGCCATGCTCACGCCGTACAGGACCAGGCCGACGGCGAGCTGCGGGAGCCGGCGGCCCAGCGCGTGGGTGTCGCCGAGGATCCGGACGACCGGGCCCGGCCGGGTCGGCCCGGGGGCGGGCGGGGTCGTGGTCGTGGTGGCCAATCGGTGCTCCTGTGGATGGTTCCGCACCCCGGGGCAGCCCCGGTGGTGGCGGCTCGACGGCCGCCCTGCCATGATGAGCAGGCCAAACAGGCCCCTTCCAGGGCCAATTACGAGCAAGTGGACTGATGAGCGACGCGAGCTCATCATCGAAGAGGTGCGGCTGCGCGAAGCGCCTGCCGAGCGCAGCGAGGTGGGCGCATGAGTTTCCTGAGTCAACCCCTATGGGCTGCAGAAGGGATGGTCCTCTAATGAGCGCCATGGCCGACTGGCACACCACCGTCACCCCGCCCGCACTGGCCCGGCTGCTCGCCACCGCCCGGCTCCCCGAGCCGGCCACCAGGCGCCGCCCCGCCTACCGCACCCTCGCCGGCCAGATCCGGCTGCTGGTCACCGAGGGCCGGCTGCCGGTCGGCGCCCGGCTGCCCGCCGAACGCGAGCTCGCCTCCGCCCTGGAGCTCAGCCGCACCACCGTCGCCACCGCCTACGAGACCCTGCGCGGCGACGGCTACCTGCTCAGCCGCCGCGGCGCCGGCAGCTGGACCACCCTGCCCGAGGGCGCCCCGCCGCCCAGCGACGCCCTGCACCCCGTCCCGCCGGACGAGCAGGGCAGCACCCTGGACCTCGGCGTCGCCGCGCTGCCCGCCCCGCAGCCCTGGATCGGGCAGGCCGCCGCCCGGGCCGTCGAGCTGCTCCCGCACTACGCCGCCGGACACGGCCACTACCCGACCGGCGTCCCGGTGCTGCGCGAGGCCGTCGCCCGCCGCTACACCGAGCGCGGACTGCCCACCACGCCCGACCAGATCCTCATCACCACCGGCGCGATGGGCGGCCTGCACCTGGTCCAGCGGGTGCTGATCGGCCGCGGCGACCGGGTCGCCGTCGAGGCCCCCAGCTACGCCCACACCCTGCAGGCCCTGCGCCTCACCGGGGCGCGCCTGGTGCCGGTGCCGTACGCCCTGCCGCAGTCCCGCCCCGAGCCGAAGGGGCGCGCCGGCGCCGAAAGCGACGAGCGACAAGCGACGAAGGAGCGCCGGAGCGAGGAGCGTCGGCACCAGGTCCGAGCGCCCCGGAGGCGAGCGGGCGAGCAGCAGTGGGACCTGGAGGAGTGGCAGCGGGTGCTGCGCGGCGCCGCGCCGAAGGTCGCCTACGTCATCCCGGACTTCCACAACCCCACCGGCGCGCTGATCGACGAGGAGCAGCGCCGCGAGCTGCTGGCCGCAGCCCGGGCCGCCGGGAGCATCGTGCTGGTCGACGAGACCACCGCCGAACTCGGCTGGGGCGTGCCGCAGTCCACGCCGCTGCCGCGCCCCATGGCGGCGCTGGACCGCGCGGCCCAGGTGGTCACCGTCGGCTCGGCCGGCAAGCTGCTCTGGGGCGGCCTGCGGATCGGCTGGGTCCGCGCCGCGCCCGCGCTCGTGCGCCGGCTGGCCACCGAGCGGGTCTACAGCGACGTCGGCACGCCGGTCCTCGACCAGCTGATCGCCGCCGAGCTGATGGGCGAGCCGCTCCAGGCCGTCCGGGCCCACCAGCTGGACCGGCTGCGGGCCACCGCGCACGCCTTCGCCGCCGCGCTGCCCGGGCACCTGCCGGGCTGGGACTTCCCGATGCCGCTCGGCGGCCTGGCGCTGTGGGTCTCCACCGGCGGCCTGTCCGGCGCGGCACTGGCCCAGGCCGGGGAGCGCGCCGGGATCCGGATCGCCTCCGGCAACCGGTTCGGCTCGGACGGTGCCTTCGAGCACCACATCCGGCTGCCGCTCACCGTGCCCGCCGCGGCCGTGCCCACCGCCGTCGAGCGGCTCGCCGCGGTGGCCGCCCGCGCGGCGGCGGGCGGCCGGCTCGGCTCGGCCGACGGGGCCCAGCCGCTGGCGGTCTGACCGTTCGCCGGACTCCGCCTCAGTGTCCGGTTTTCGACCGCCCGCGCCAACCCGTCACCGGGAGCGCGAACTTGGCCACCAGCCGGTCGGTGAACGGCGCCCGGTGCAGTCTGGCCAGCCGCACCGGCGTCTGCCCCCGGCGCACCTCCACCCGTGCCCCGGCGGGCAGTTCGACCGAGCGCCGCCCGTCGCACCAGAGCACCCCGTGCGGGGTCTTGGGCTGCACCTCCACCGCCAGCACCGAGTCCGGCGAGGTCACCAGTGGCCGGGCGAACAGCGCGTGCGCGGAGATCGGCACCATCAGCAGCGCCTCCACCTCCGGCCACACCACCGGCCCACCGCCGGAGAACGCGTACGCGGTCGAGCCGGTCGGCGTCGCACAGACCACCCCGTCGCAGCCGAAGTTGGAGACCGGTCGGCCGTCCACCTCGGTCACCACCTCCAACATCCGCTCCCGGGACGCCTTCTCGATGGACGCCTCGTTCAACGCCCAGTCCTGGTGGACCACATCGCCGTTGGTGCGGACGATCACGTCGATCGTCATCCGCTCCTCGACCTCGTAGTCGGCGTCCACCACCCGCTCGACCACCACGGCCAGGTCGTCCCGCTCGGCCTCGGCCAGGAAGCCGACCCGGCCGAGGTTGATCCCCAGCATCGGCAGCCCGTGCGAGCGCGCCAGCTCGGCGCCGCGCAGCAGCGTCCCGTCACCGCCGGCGACCAGGATCAGCTCGCAGCCGTCCGCCGCCCCCGGTCCCTCGGCCACCTTCTCGACCCCGTCCGGCAGGTCGAGGTCCACCGCCTCGGCCTCCAGCAGTCTGATCCGGAGCCCCGCCTTCAGCAGCCCGTGCACCAGGCCCTCGACGCTGCGCAGCGCCGCCTCCCGGCCGGTGTGCGCGATCAGGAAGACCGTACGTTCTTCATCGCTCATGCCGCTGCCCTCTCCCTACGCCTGCCCGGGTCGCCCTTGGCCCGGTGCGGCCGCGCCATACAGCATGACGGGCCGGACGCTCGCTGAGCACCCTACCTACCGGGGCCCCTCCGCCACGGCCCGCTCCGCCTCCGCCGGGTCCAGCTGCGGGGCGTCCCGGCGCATCCAGAGGAAGTACTCGACGTTCCCGGACGGCCCCGGCAGCGGGCTCGCGGTGACCGCCCGCACGCCCAGCCCGAGCTCCCACGCCTGCCCCGCCACCTGGCGCACCATCTCGGCACGCAGCTGCGGGCTGCGCACCACCCCGCCGCTGCCCAGGCGCTCCTTGCCGATCTCGAACTGCGGCTTGACCATCAGCACCAGGTCCGCGTCCTCCGCCGCACAGGCGGCCAGCGCCGGCAGCACCAGGCCCAGCGAGATGAAGGACAGGTCGCCCACCACCAGGTCGACCGGGGTGCCGCCGATCGCGTCCCGGGTCAGTTCGCGCACGTTGGTGCGGTCCATCACGGTGACCCGCTCGTCGCTCTGCAGCGACCAGGCGAGCTGCCCGTAGCCGACGTCCACCGCCAGCACGTGGGCGGCCCCGGCCCGCAGCAGCACGTCGGTGAAGCCGCCGGTGGAGGCACCCGCGTCCAGCGCCCGGCGGCCCTCGACCACCAGGCCCTGCGGCACGAAGGCCGCGAACGCCCCGGCCAGCTTGTGGCCGCCGCGCGAGACGTAGTCGGGATCGTTGTCGTCCTTGGCCACCACGACCGCCGCCGAGGTCTCCACCTGGGTGGCCGGCTTGGTCGCGGTGGTGCCGCCGACGGTCACCCGACCGGCAGCGATCAGCTCGGACGCGTGCTCACGCGACCGGGCCAGCTTACGGCGGACCAGCTCCGCGTCGAGTCGGCGTCGTGCCACTGCCACTGGTGTTTCAGCTCCTACGGGTCCTACGGGTCATTCCTGGTCGAGTGCGGCCAGCGTGTCGGCGAGCCGCTGGTGAACATCTTCGTACACCGCGACGTGTGCCTCGGCGGGGACCCCGTCCAGGGCCTCCAGCCGGGCCAGCCCGGCGTCCACCCCGGGGTGGCCGGTGGGCAGCAGTTCAACGCCGAGCGGCTCGACCGGCTGGCTGTGCTCACTTGTCTCGGGCATCGGGCTTCTTCGTGCTGGTGGCCTTGCGGACGGTGGTCTTCTTCGTCGCCGTGCGCTTGGCGGGGGTCCTGGGCTGGGCGTCCGGCTGCTTCGCGGTGGTGGTCTTCTCGACCGTGGCCTTCTTGGCGGTGGTGGTCTTCTTCGCGGCGGCCTTTCCGGCCGTCGTCTTCGTCGCGGCAGCCTTCCCGGCCGTCGCCTTCTTCGCCGTCGTCTTCTTCGCGGCCGTCGTCTTCTTCGCGGCCGTCGGCTCCCCGGCCCGCGGCGCGGGCGGCACCGGCGGATCGACCTCGACCGGCTCGTCCACATCCACCCGCTCGGCCACTATCGGCTCCCCCGCCACGCGCTCGCTCTCGTACTCCCAGCCGCGTCCGAACAGATCGTCCGCCCGCGGCGCGGGCGTCGGCTCCTCCGCCGCCGCCTCGTACAGGTCCGGCCCGGACTTCGCCGCGACCGGCTCCTCCTCGATCTCGCGCAGCTTGCTCTCCAGGTACGCCAGCACCACGCCGACCTTGGTCACCTGGTCGCCGACCCGCTCGAAGGCCTTCTCCACCTCGTTGCGCGCCACCCCGACCGCCAGGTCCACCCCGGCCCGCCCGGCGGTGACGGCCTCCTCCGCCATCGTCTGCAGCGTCTTGGCGGACGGCGGGAACTGCCCGCCGAGCTTGCGCTCGACCTCGGTCACGTCGACACCGGTCTTCTCCAGGACCGCGGCCGCCGTCTCGACGACCCGCTTGCCGACCTCCTCCACCACCACGGCGGCGGCCGCCACCGCTCCCCGCACCGTCCTCGGCAGCATCCGGGTGCCTCCTTAGCGCCTACGCGCGCATCGCTCCGTCGCCGTCGGTACCCGGGCCGTTTCCGGGCACCCCACTGACGACGCTACCGCCAAAACCCTCCTGAGGTACCGTGGCCCGGGCAGTTCAGAGCACCGTAGTGACCTGGGGATGGAGCCACCGCCATGGCGAACGTCGAGGAGTGCCGGGAGGCGCTGGAGCAGCTCAGCCGGAACATGGCCGACTCCACCGGCGACGTCCGCAAGGCCGCCGCCATGGACCGCTCGCTCAGCTGCCGGATCACCGACCTCGACCTGACCTTCACCGGGCGGCTGCGCGAGGGCCGGATCCAGGACGTCATCGCCGCGTCCGGCGCGCCTGCCGCGAAGGCGGAGATCCAGCTCACCATGGCCAGCGACGACCTGCTCGCCCTGGTCCGCGGCACGCTCAACTTCGCCTCCGCCTGGGCGAGCGGCCGGGTCAGGCTGGAGGCCGGCTTCCGCGACCTGCTGCGGCTGCGCACCCTGCTCTGACCGCCACCGGGGGTCAGAAGCCTCAGAAGCCTCAGAAGCCGAGCTCGGCCAGCGCCTTCCGTCCGTCCGCCGGCCCGCCGTCCGCGTCCAGCGCCGTCCACGCCGCCGCGCACAGCGCCCGCAGGCCGTCCCAGCGGTCCCCGGCACCGGTCAACAGCAGCTCGCCGCCCTCGGCCGTCGCGACCCAACCGCCGCAGCCGAAGCCGCCGTCCCGGGCCGTCACCGCTGGCTGCGGGACCAGCAGGCCGCGCAGGTCCGCCGCCAGGTAGGTCGGCCGGTGCTCGACCGGGGCCGCCAGCAGCTGCGCGGGGGTGGTCACACCGGTGAACACCAGCAGGCTGTCCACCCCGCCGTTGAACGCACCCTCGATGTCGGTGTCCAGCCGGTCCCCGACCACCAGCGGCCGCCGGGCGCCGGTCCGCAGCACCGTCTCCCGGTGCATCGGCGGCAGCGGCTTGCCCGCCACCTCCGGCTCCACCCCGGCCGCGGCCCTGACCGCCGCGACCAGCGTCCCGTTGCCCGGCGCGATCCCGCGCGCCGTCGGCACGGTCATGTCGGTGTTCGAGGCCACCCACGGCAGCCCGGCGCGCACCGCGTACGCGGCCTCCGCCAGCTGCGGCCAGCCCACCGACGGGTCGAAGCCCTGGACCACCGCGAGCGGCTCCTCGTCCAGCGAACGAACCGCCACCAGCCCGCGCTCGGCCAGCGCCTCCTCCAGCCCCAGACCGCCCACCACCAGCACCTTCGCCCCGGCCGGCACCTTCTCGGCGACCACCCGGGCGGCCGCCTGGGCCGAGTTGATGACGTCCGCCGGCTCGGCGGGCACGCCCAGCTCGGTCAGGTGCTCGGCCACCACCCGCGGCGGGCGGGAGGCGTTGTTGGTCACGTACGCGAGCCGCATCCCGGCCGTCCGGGCGGCCGCCAGCGAGTCCACCGCGTGCTCGATCGCGTGCGGGCCGGCGTAGACCACGCCGTCCAGGTCCAGCAGCGCGGTGTCGTACGCCCCGGTCAGCGGGCCCTCGCTGCCGCCGGGGGCGGTGCGTCGCACGGTGGTGGCCGTCTCGGTCATGGCTGCGCTACCTCATTCACTGCGGTTCACCGCGTTCGACAACTGCACTGCTCGTACCTGCCCGTTCAGGCGTCGCCGTTGACGCCCTCGGGCTTTCCCCCCGCCTGCTCCCCGGCGTCCGCCACGGGCTCCCCGCCCTGGCTCCTGCCGCTGGCCGGGACCCCGGGCAGCAGCGGGCCGAACGCCCCGGCGCGGGCCGCCAGGGTGGCCCGGGTCTGCCGCAGCGCCTCCCGGTAGTGGTCGGTCTCCGGCCGCATCGCCACGGCCAGCGCCAGGTGCTCGACGGACGTCTCGAAGTCGCCCAGCCGGGCCGCCGCGACGCCCCACCCGAACTGAGCGTAGTCGTCCGCCGGATCGGCCAGCGCCACGGCCCGGAAGTTCTCCAGCGCCGCCGCGTACGACCCGGCGTCGAACTGCGCCCGGGCCAGCGCCTCCCGGATGCTGCGCGAGTGCGGCTCGGCGTCCGCCGCCCGGGTGAGCAGCTGCTCGGCGGCCGCCGGATGCCCCTGGGCCAGCAGTTTCGCGCCCCGGCGGAACCAGTCGTACACGTCCCCGGCGGGCTCCCCGGACCGTCCCTGGGCCGGGATGCCCCCCATCGGCACGCCCTCCCCCGGGCCGCCGCTGTCCGACCGTCCCTGCCCGTCGTCCATGCCGTACCTCGCCCTCGATCGCTCGCCCGCCCCACGAGACGGCACGGGTATACAGATCTTTCAACAACGTGTACCCGGTTACCATGCCCAGAATGAGCGCACCCAGTGCAGAAGACGGAGTCGAGACTCCCGAGGGCGGCCCCGGCGATCCCGGGCACGTCGCCACCGCAGGCCTGTCCCTGTCCCCCTTCCGGGGACTGCGCTACGTCCCCGACCGGGTCGGCGCGCTGGCCGCGGTGATGTCCCCGCCGTACGACGTCGTCGACCCGGGGCGCCGGCTCGACCTGGAGACCGCCGACCCGTTCAACGTGGTCCGGCTGATCCTGCCCCGGCCCGAGCCGGAGGACGCCGGTGACCGCCCCGACCGCGACACCAAGTACCGCCACGCCGCCCGGCTGCTGGCCGCCTGGCAGCGCGAGGGCGTGCTCGCCGCCGACCCGCTCCCCGCGATCTACGTCTACGAGCAGCGGGTGCCCGCCACCGCCGACTCCCCCGAGTTGCTCCAGCGCGGTCTGATCGGCGCCCTCGCGGTGAGCGGGCCCGAGGCCGGTGTGGTCCTCCCGCACGAGGACGTCATGCCCCAGCCGGTCGCCGACCGGGTCGGCCTGATGCGCACCACCCGGGCCAACCTCGAACCGCTGCTGCTCACCTACCGCGGCAACGGCGGCGCCTCGGGCGTCCTCGAACGGACGGTCGAGGGCGAGCCGCTGCTCTCCACCGCCACCAGCGACGGCACCCACCACCGCCTGTGGGCGGTCACCGACCCCGCCGAGATCGCCGAGATCAGCCGCGACCTGGCCACCTGCCGGGCGCTGATCGCCGACGGCCACCACCGCTGGGAGATGTACCTGCGGCTCCAGCGCGAGCACCGCCACCTGCCGCGCAGCCCGTGGGACCGCGGCATGGTGCTCCTGGTGGACACCGCCCGCTACCCGCTGCGGGTCCGGGCCATCCACCGCGTGCTGTACCGGCTGCCGGTGGCCGAGGCGCTGAACAAGCTCGGTGACCACTGGAAGGTCAAGGAGGTCCCTGGCCCGCTGCCCGCCGCGCTCCAGGCGCTCGCCGAGCAGAAGCGGCACGGCGGCAACGGCTTCGTGCTGACCGGCGGCGACGGCGTCTACTGGCTGCTCGGCGAACCCGAGGAGTCCCTGCTGGACGCCACCGTGCCGCACGACCGGCCCGAGGAGTGGCGCCACCTGGACGCCACCGTCCTGCACGCCACCCTGCTCGACCACACCTGGCACGTCCCCGACGGCCCGGACGACATCGGCTACCTGCACACCGCAGTGGCCGCCGAACGCGAGGCGGCCCGCACCGGCGGCACCGCCGTCCTGCTGCACCCGGTCCGGGAGAGCGTGGTGCGGCGGCTCGCCGAGCAGGGCGTCACCATGCCGCGCAAGTCCACCTCCTTCGGGCCGAAGCCGGCCACCGGGCTGGTGCTGCGCAACCTCACCCTGGGCTGACCGCCCTGGACGCCGTGAGGCCCTGCCGCTCCCTCGGGGAACAACAGGGCCTCACGGTGTGCCAGGTCAGGGCGCTCAGCTCTGGGCGTCGCCCTTGTCCTCGGCCTTCTCGGCCTTCTCGGCCTGCTCGGCCTCGGCCTCGGTCTTGGCGTCCAGGGAACGCTCGGGCACCACGCCGTCGAAGTCCTCGTCGATCTCGAGGTCGTCCTCGTCGTAGTACTCCTCGACGTCCTCCTCGTCCTCGAAGATCACGCGGTCGTCGGCGATGTCGCCGCCGCGCTTCTTCGCCGGGGCCTCGGCCTTGTCGGCCTCCTCCTCGGCCAGCTCCGGGTCGAGCGCGTCGGTGAACTCGACGCCGTCGATCTCGGCCAGGCGCTCGGAGGCGTTGGTCGAACCGTCGGTGTCGGCCTCGGCCGCCTTGGCGAACCAGTCGCGGGCCTCGTCGCCACGGCCGGCCGCGATCAGCGCCTCGGCGTAGGCGTACCGCAGCCGCGCGGTCCACGGGTGCACGGCGCTGGAGGCCAGCTCCGGGCTCTGCAGGGTCACGACGGCGGCGTCGAACTGCTCCATGTCGCTGCGGGCACCCGCCGCGACCAGGCGCATCTCGACCTGGCCGGCCTTGTCCAGCTGCTTCACCTCGGGCTCACCGGCCATCGCCAGCGCCCGCTCCGGACGGCCCAGACCGCGCTCGCAGTCGGCCATCACCGGCCACAGGTCGGCGCGGCCGGTCATCCGACGGGCGGCGCGGAACTCGGTCAGCGCCTCGGAGTAGCGCTGCGTCATGTACGAGGCGAACCCGGCCGCCTCGCGGACGGCCGCGACGCGGGAGGCCAGCCGGAGCGCGACGCGCGAGTACTGGTAGGCCTCCTCCGCCTCGCCGTCGAGCAGGCGGGCCACCATCACGAGGTTGCGGGCGACGTCGTCCGCGAGCGTCTTGGGCAGGCTCTTGAGCTCCTGGCGCACGTCCGCGTCCAGCTCGAAGCCGGTGACGTCCTCCGGGATCGGCAGTCGCTTGACCGGCTCGTAGTTGCCACGGCGGTCGTCGTAGTCCCGACGGCCCTGGTCGCCGCCACGGTCGTCCCGACGGTCGTCCCGGCGGTAGCCGCCACGGTCGCCGCCACGGTCGTCGCGACGGAAACCGCCACGGTCACCACCGCGCTCGCCACGGTCACCGCGGTCGCGGTTGAAGCCGCCACCGGAGGGGCGGTCGTCGCGACGGAAACCACCGCCGGCCGGACGGTCGTCACGGCGGAAGCCACCACGGTCGCCACCGCGGTCATCGCGGTCACGGAACGGACGGTCGTCACGACGCGGACGGTCATCACGGTCGTCACGACGGAAACCGCTGGGGCGGTCATCGCGGCGGAACCCGCCACGGTCGTCACGGTCGTCACGACGGAAACCACCCGAGGGGCGGTCGTCGCGACGGAAACCACCACCGGCCGGACGGTCGTCCCGGCGGAAGCCACCGCCGGCCGGACGGTCGTCACGGCGGAAGCCACCGCGGTCGTCGCCGCGGTCACGGTTGAAGCCGCCACCGGAGGGGCGGTCGTCGCGACGGAAACCACCGCCGGCCGGACGGTCGTCACGGCGGAAGCCGCCACGGTCGCCACCGCGGTCATCGCGGTCACGGAACGGACGGTCGTCACGACGCGGACGGTCATCACGGTCGTCACGACGGAAACCACCCGAGGGGCGGTCGTCACGACGGAAACCACCACCGGCCGGACGGTCGTCGCGACGGAAGCCGCCACGGTCGCCACCGCGGTCGTCGCGGTCACGGTTGAAACCACCGCCGGCCGGGCGGTCGTCACGGCGGAAGCCACCGCGGTCGTCGCCGCGGTCACGGTTGAAGCCGCCACCGGAGGGGCGGTCGTCGCGACGGAAACCACCGCCGGCCGGACG
>NZ_JBICZB010000030.1:0-532 GCF_043201815.1 Kitasatospora sp. NPDC048296 | reverse complement strand
TCACGGCGGAAGCCGCCACGGTCGCCACCGCGGTCATCGCGGTCACGGAACGGACGGTCGTCACGACGCGGACGGTCATCACGGTCGTCACGACGGTCACGATTGAAGCCACCCGAGGGGCGGTCGTCACGACGGGAGCCGCCACGGTCGTTGGACCAGCCCCCACGGGACCGGGGCTCGTAGCCTCGGCCGTCATCCGATCGGCGCTCGGGACGGTCCTGGGGCTGGTTCGACATCCTGGTGACTCCTTCTGCTGCTTCAGCTCACCGCGGACCGACCAACAACAGTGCCGTCACGCGGTATCGGCGCCGGCCTCCTGGCCGTGCACCATCTCCATTGTCCGGCATGTCGGAAGCGTCCGCGCCTGGGCGGAAGTCCCGGCCTGCCGGCCTCGTGCAAGTTCGCGAAAAACAAAAAGGCCGCGGCCCCCGCGAATCGCTGGGGCCGCGGCCTTGAATGATTGTTCGGCGGCGTCCTACTCTCCCACAGGGTCCCCCCTGCAGTACCATCGGCGCTGTGAGGCATATCATCC
>NZ_JBICZB010000029.1:92204-94364 GCF_043201815.1 Kitasatospora sp. NPDC048296 | reverse complement strand
CGGGGCGTCCACCCCCGCGCGGGGGGGGGGGGCGGCGGCCCCCCCCCCCCCCCCCCCCACCCCCCCCCCGCCCCCCCCGCCCCCCCCCCCGCCCCCCCCCCCCCCGCGGCTCTCACCGGCCGAACCGGGTGTGGATTCAGCCCACGGCGGCGCAGTGATTGCCGAACGCCGGGTTCAGCAGACCGACAGCGTTGATGGTGTTGCCGCACAGGATGACCGGGATGTGCACCGGAACCTGGACCTGGTTGCCCGAGATGACGCCGGGGGATCCGGCGGCGACACCCTCGGCGCCGGAGCTGGCCATCGCGGTGCCGGCGCCGGCGGCCACGATGCCCACCACGGCCGCGCCGACGGCGGCGGTCTTCTTGATGCTCATGTGCGAGCCTCCTGACTGTTCAACAGAGATGCACGGGGAGTGCGACATCTAGAACGAGACCCGCCCGGGGCGGTTGCGACGGTGCGCGCACTGTCACCCGTCCGGAGCAATGGAACTGCCGAGCGGCATTCGGGTGATCGACGGGCCGGGCCGTTTCCCCCCGCGCACCGCCTCGTTCTCCCTGACGAAGACGATCCAGCCGGCCCTACTCATGAAACGAGTACCGCCCATGCGCAGCTCGCCCACGGCCTCGTCGGCACCGAGGCCACCGGCAAGTCGGTCGACGTGGCGAGCTCCCCAGCACCCGGCGTTCGGCGACACCGCCTGAACGCCCGACCGGGAAACTCCTGGTCAAGTCTTCGCCCGAATCGTTCCCGACCGTGCGGGAATTGTTCGCCAGACGCTAGAAGAACTCGGCGGCTGCGTCGACGCCCGAGCCATGGGCGGAACGCACCGGTGTGCGCCGCCGGAGTGACAACCACGGCAGTCCCTGAAGCCTTCGGGTGAGTATTCCTGCTCGCCCGACTCCCGACATTTCCCTTCCGTCGGGCAGAAATCGGAGGAAAGACATGCGCAAGTTCACGAAGGCCGCCGCCCTGTCCGTGGCCGCCACCGGCCTGGTACTCGGTGCCGCCGGCGGCGCGTTCGCCGGCTCCGGCGCCCAGGGCGTGGCCGCCGGCTCCCCCGGTGTGCTCTCCGGCAACCAGATCCAGATCCCGGTGCACATCCCGGTCATCGTCTGCGGCAACAGCATCGGCGTCGTCAGCATCCTGAACCCGACGTTCGGCACCAAGTGCGCCAACATCGGCTGACCGACGGTCGCCGCAGCAGCGACAGCTGATTCACCGAGTCCGTTCCGCACCCCGCACCGCCGGGACGCGGAGCGCTCCACCCGTGTGTGATCGAGGAGATCAACCCCCCATGCAGAATGTGAAGAAGGCCGCCGTCCTGTCCGCCGCCGCTGTCGGCCTGGCGCTGGGCGCTGCAGGCTCCGCCGCCGCCA
This sequence comes from Kitasatospora sp. NPDC048296, assembly GCF_043201815.1. NCBI lineage: Bacteria > Bacillati > Actinomycetota > Actinomycetes > Kitasatosporales > Streptomycetaceae > Kitasatospora > Kitasatospora sp. NPDC048296. The sequence continues at coordinate 92,985 of NZ_JBICZB010000029.1, read as the reverse complement.
GCTCGGGCGCCGAGGGCGTCGCCGCGGGTTCCCCCGGTGTCGTCTCCGGCAACCAGATCCAGCTCCCGGTGCACATCCCGGTCATCGTCTGCGGCAACTCCGTCGACGTGACCGGTGCGCTGAACCCGACGTTCGGCAACAAGTGCGCCAACGTCGAGGTGCACCCGAAGCCCGCGGACGACTGCTGATCCCCGATCGGCACGTGTTCCGGCCGAACTGCCCCCCGACCAGCCGGCCGGGGGGCAGTTCGGCATCCCCGGGCGGGCCGTCCCGGGGAACCCCGATCCACCGAAGGGTGATCCGCATGGTTTCGATGAAGAGCGGGGCGGGCCTGGCCGCCGCCGTGGGTGCCGCGGTGCTGCTCGGCGCCGGTTCGGCGCAGGCCGCCACCGCCACGGGCCAGGCGCCCGCGGCGGGCCCGGCCACGCTGGCCAAGACCGACGTCGGGCAGGCGCTGGGCGGGACGACGGCCGGCCTCGGCTACGGCGTCGCGCCGATCAAGAGCCTGCGCCTGGACCCGTGGGCCAACTCCTCGGCCGACGTGCTCAACAACGGCGCGACCGTCCAACCGGACCAGGGCCTGGCCCCGGTGGGCACCGGCACGCTGACCGGTCCGCTGAGCGGGGGCGGCGGCGTCAAGGACCTCCCGCTGGCCGGCGGGCTGACCGGCGTCCTGCCGGGCTGAGCCCGGACGCGGGGGGGGCCCGGGCCCCCCCGGGGGCGGGGGGGCGGGGGCCCCCGCCGCCCGGGCGGGGCGGGGCCGGGGGGGGGGAGGGCGGGC
>NZ_JBICZB010000029.1:0-92194 GCF_043201815.1 Kitasatospora sp. NPDC048296 | reverse complement strand
CCCACCCCCCCCCCCGGGGGGCGGGGGCGGGCCGGGGCCCCGGCGGGCGGCGCGCGGGGCGGGGGGGCCCCCCGCCCCCCCCGGGGGGGGGGGGCCCCGGCCCCCCCCCGCGTCCGGGGCGGCTCGGCTCAGAGCTTGGTCAGGCCGGCCAGCCCGCTCTGCTGCACGAGACCGGTGGCGGTCCCGGTGGCGGTGTCCGTCACGTCGGTCTGCCGCAGGACGCCGGTGGCCGTCGCGGTGGTGGTGTCGGCCAGGTCGTTGACCTCATCGGTGACGGAGAGCCGGCTCTTGTCACCGCCGAGGCTGGCGGTCGCCCCGGGCACGGTCTGCACGGCGCCGGGCACCAGGCGGGGGTCCACCTCGTCCACCTTGAGGCGGCCGTCGGCGAGCTGACCGGTGCCGTCGTGGACCAGCGCCAGCGGCTTGCCGACGTCCAGGCCGGGGGTCCTGGCGTTCAGCGGCGCGGCCGGGGCCTCCAGCAGCACCTCGCCGAGGTCGGCACCCTGGTCGACCAGCGGCAACGGCAGCTGGGCCTTGGCGCTCGGGCCGACCTTGCCGGTGGCCAGCTGGGGCACCAGGTGGTCCGGGAGCAGCCCGTTGTCGGTGGTCCGGCCGGGCACCGGCGGCATGAGCAGCGAGGTCGGGATGCCGGAGTGGAGGTGGCTGCCCAGCGGGGCGAGCGGCACGTCCGCCGGGACCTGCTGGGTGGCCAGCTTGTCCTCCAGGGCTCCGACCTGGTCGGGGCTTGCCGGGGCGGCGCAGGCCGCGCCCTGGGAGGCGAGCACGCCCGCACCGACCGCCAGCAGCATCGCGCCGGCCCGCTTGGAGAACTTCATGCTTTTCACCGTTCTGCCTGTCCGTACTGAAGGCGTACTGGAGATCCAGAGGAAGGGCTGCGGGGCCGCAGCCGGAAAACAATCTGCCTCAACGAGTGACCGCGAGTTCGGATTGCGGGCGTTAACCGATTCAGCCTAATAATCCGATCAGAAACCACCCTTGGACGCGCCTCCCGGACTCTTTTCAAAAATCCCCGTAACCTTCCGTGCCGTCATTCTTTGATCTGGACGTCAGTGACTGCAGACCGGGTCTGAGCGCTCTAAGCGTTGCCACGCCGTTGCTATGCACGGAAACCGAAAGCATTTCAGAGAGGGATCTCCCCATGATCCAGAAGTCCTTCGCCGCCGCCGGCCTGGCCGTCGCCGCGCTGGCCGGTGCCGCCGCCCCCGCTTCCGCCATCGCCAACTCGGACGGCGCCGCGGCCTCGGTCGAGGGCAACGGCGGCACCAACTTCACCGGCACCGTCGGCGACAACAGCCCGAACTTCCACTTCCTGGACAACGCGAACGTCTGCCTCCCCGAGATCCACAACATCGCCGTCGCCGTCGCCGGCGTCGCCGTCCCGGTCGAGGTCCCGATCGCCAACAGCGGTGGCAAGCAGTTCTGCACCCAGGGCCAGGGCACCCAGAGTCACGGCGACGCAGGCGTGTCCCACCTGGTCGGCTGACCGCTCCCCCAGCAGCTCTCCCCCGCACCACCCCTCGAACCACCCTCGAATCGCTCCCCGATTCACCTTTGAGAGGAAAACCGGAAATGATCAAGAAGTCCCTCGCCGCCGCCGGCCTGGCCGCCGCCGCCATCGCGATGTCCGCCGGCTCGGCTTCCGCCATCGCCGACTCGGACGGCGCCGCCACCTCCGTTCAGGGCAACGGCGGCACCAACCACACCGGCACCCACGGCGACAACAGCCCGAACTTCCACACCCTGGACAACCCGAACATCTGCCTGCCGGAGATCCACAACATCGCCGTCGCCGCCGCCGGCGTCGCGGTTCCGGTCGAGGTGCCGATCCTGAACAGCACCCCGAAGCAGATCTGCAACGTCGGCCAGAACACCCAGTCCTCGGGCGACGCGGGCGTCTCGCACCTGATCGGCTGATCAAGGGGCATGGCACGGACGGAGGGCCCGGGGAGGAAGGTCTCCCCGGGCCCTCCGGGCTTGCGGGACGAGGAATCCGACCGGGCCGACGGCTCGGCCGGATGAGCGCCCGTCCGGCCCGGTGCGTGGGGCGCCGGGCCGGACGGGCGGGATGTGATCACGAGTCAGAGGCAGAGCGCCCACGGGGGCGCTCCCACAGAGAGGGCAGATCCATGAAGAGCAAGCTGGCCAAGGCCGCCCTGACCGCCACCGCCGCGCTGGCGCTCGCCGGCGCCGCCACCCCGGCGTTCGCGCACGTCGGCCTTGAGGGCGGCGGCGGCATCGCCGCCTCGGCCGACCAGCCGTTCGTGGCCGGCGGCGGGTTCGGCGTCGCCCACACCTCCGACATCGTCGCCGGCGGTTTCGCCGGCGGCGCTGCCACTTCCGACGACCTGGTCGGCAAGGGCGCGGGCTTCGCGCACATCGACGGCTGGAAGTAGTACGCCGGAAGGCCGGGCAGCCCCCTGTGGGGAGCTGCCCGGCCTTCCGCTGTACGGGCAGCCCTACTTGAGCATCGCGGCGGCCTCGACCGCCCAGTACGTCAGGATCTGCTCGGCGCCGGCCCGGCGGATCGAGGTGAGCGTCTCCAGGATGGTGCGCTCCCGCTCGATCCAGCCGTTGGCGGCGGCCGCCTCGACCATCGAGTACTCGCCGGAGATCTGGTACGCGGCCACCGGCACCGGCGATACGTCGGCGACCCGCCGCAGGACGTCCAGGTACAGCATGGCCGGCTTGACCATCACCAGGTCCGCACCCTCGGCGAGGTCCAGCTCCAGCTCGCGCAGGGCCTCGCGGGCGTTGGCCGGGTCCTGCTGGTAGGTCTTGCGGTCGCCCTTGAGCGAGGAGTTGACGGCCTCGCGGAACGGGCCGTACAGCGCGGAGGCGTACTTGGCGGTGTAGGCGAGGACGCTGACGTCCTGGTGACCGGCCTCGTCCAACGCCCCTCGGATGACGGCGATCTGGCCGTCCATCATGCCGGACGGGCCGACCATGTGGACACCGGCCTCGGCCTGGACCACGGCCATCTCGGCGTAGCGCGCCAGGGTCGCGTCGTTGTCCACGCTGCCGTCCTCGGCCAGCACGCCGCAGTGGCCGTGGTCGGTGAACTCGTCCAGGCAGAGGTCCGACATGACCACCAGCTGGTCGCCGACCTCCGCGACCACGTCGCGGATGGCCTGCTGCAGGATCCCGTCCGGATTGGTCCCCTCGGAACCGACGGCGTCCTTCACCTCGGGCAGGCCGAACAGCATGATGCCGCCCACGCCGGCCTCGGCGGCCTCCACCGCGGCCTTCCGCAGGGAGTCCCGGGTGTGCTGGACCACGCCGGGCATCGAGGTGATCGGCTTCGGCTCGGTGATTCCCTCGCTGACGAAGGCGGGCAGGATCAGCTCCGCCGGGTGCAGCCGGGTCTCGGCGACCAGGCGGCGCATCGCCGGGCTCTGGCGCAGCCGACGGGGGCGAACGTACGGGAATTCAGCGGACACGGCTTCTCTCTCCGAACGGTTGTGCCGTGCCGGGGGCAGTGAACCGCCGCCCCCGGCACACTGATGGGGACCCTCAGCGGGCCTTGCGGCGCGAGCCCGGACGGCGCTCGCTGGGCCGGTAGACCGGCTCGCCCGCAGCCGTCGCGGTGTCGCGGCGCTTGGCCCCGAAGTCTGCCAGCGCCTGGGCCAGCGCCCCCGCCGACGGCGCCGGAGCCATCACGTCGACCCGCAGGCCGTGCTCCTCGGCGGTCTTGGCGGTGGCCGGGCCGATGCAGGCGATGACCGTGACGTTGTGCGGCTTGCCGGCGATGCCGACCAGGTTCCGGACGGTCGAGGACGAGGTGAACAGCACCGCGTCGAAGCCGCCGCCCTTGATCGCCTCACGGGTCTCGGCCGGCGGCGGCGAGGCGCGCACCGTCCGGTACGCCGTCACGTCGTCGACCTCCCAGCCGAGCTCGACCAGGCCGGCCACCAGGGTCTCGGTGGCGATGTCGGCGCGCGGCAGCAGCACCCGGTCGATCGGGTCGAAGACCGGGTCGTACGGCGGCCAGTCCTCCAGCAGCCCGGCCGCGGACTGCTCGCCGGAGGGCACCAGGTCCGGCTTCACGCCAAAGTCCACCAGGGCCTGCGCGGTGGTCTCGCCGACCGCCGCGACCTTGATGCCGGCGAACGCGCGGGCGTCCAGGCCGTACTCCTCGAACTTCTCCCGGACGGCGCGGACGGCGTTCACCGAGGTGAAGGCGATCCACTCGTAGCGGCCGGTGACCAGGCCCTTGATGGCCCGCTCCATCTGCTGCGGGGTGCGCGGCGGCTCGACCGCGATGGTCGGCACCTCCTGCGGCACCGCGCCGTACGAGCGCAGCTGCTCGGACAGGCCGTGGGCCTGCTCCTTGGTGCGCGGCACGAGGACGTTCCAGCCGAACAGCGGCTTGGTCTCGAACCACGAGTGCGAGGCGCGGTGGGCGACCTGCTCGCCCACCACGGCTATCACCGAGGTCGCCGGGTCCACCGGGGCGGAGACCGGCGAGGGCAGCACCCGGGCGGCCTTCAGGTCGGCCGCGATGGCGGACAGCGTGGAGGTGAAGGTCCGCTGGCGGGTGGTGGTGCCGGAGAGGGTGGCGCTCAGCGCCGAATCCGGCTTGCGGCCGTTGGAGACCAGCGCGTTGGCGGTGGCCGGCAGCTGGCCCAGGGTGGTGCGGACCACCAGGGTGGTCTCCGGCGGGCCCAGGTCGACCGGGCCGCCGGACAGCAGCTGGGCGCCGTCCACGAAGCGGACGTCGGCGCCGGCCGCGCCGCGCAGCGGGACGCCCGCGTAGGCCGGGACGCCGACCGACTGGGCGACGCCCGGGATCACCTCGAAGGGGATCCCGTCGCCCGCGCAGCTGAGCATCTCCTCGGCTGCGCAGCCGTCCAGGCCCGGGTCGCCGTCGACGGTACGGACCACGTGCTTGCCGGAGCGGACGGCCTCGGCGACCAGCTTGGCCAGGTCGAAGTCGGTGCCCTCGGCGGCCGGGGTGTGCACCTGCACACCGGCCGGACAGTGGGTACGCACGGCCGCTGCGGTCAGCGGGTCGGCCACCAGGATGTCGGCCGAGGACAGCACCTCGACCGCGCGCAGGGTCAGCAGACCCGGGTCCCCGGGGCCCGCGCCCAGGAAGGTGCACCGTCCGGTCGGCTGGCCGGCCGGGAACAGGGCGTCGGTGGCGGCGGTGGGGCTCATCGGGCTCGCTCCCCCATCAGGGCGGCCGCGCCCCCGTCGAGCAGCCGGGCGGCCAGGGCGTGGCCGAGGGCCCGCGCCTGCTGCTCGGCGGTCTCGTCGAGGACGATCGGACCGTTGGCGGACATCTTCAGCAGGGCGGTGCCGTCGGGGTTGCCGACCACACCGTCCAGCCGCAGTTCGTTCTCCTGGCCCCAGGTGGCCAGCGCGGCCACCGGGGCCGAGCAGCCGGCCTCCAGGGTGGCCAGCAGGGCGCGCTCGGCGGCCACGGCGACCCTGGTGGGGGCGTGGTCCAGCAGGGCGAGCGCGGCGGCCAGCTCAGTGTCGGCGGCGGTGCACTCGATCGCGAGCGCGCCCTGGCCGGGGGCCGGGATCATCAGCTCGGGGTCCAGGTGCTGGGAGATCTCGGCGCTGCGGCCGAGCCGGTTGAGGCCGGCCGTGGCCAGCACGACCGCGTCCAGCTCACCGCCGGTCACGTAGCCGATCCGGGTGTCCACGTTGCCGCGAATCGCGACGGTCTCCAGCTGGGCGCCGCGGGCGATCGCCCAGGCGTTCAGCTGGGCCATCCGGCGCGGCGAGCCGGTGCCGATCCGGGCCGGGCGGCCGGCGCCGGCGAGCTTCTCCACCAGCTCGTCCAGGTTCAGGCCCTCGGCCGCGACCAGGGCGTCCCGGACGTCCTCGCGCTCGGGGACGGCGGCCAGCACCAGGCCCTCGGGAGCGGCGGTGGGCAGGTCCTTGAGCGAGTGCACGGCGAAGTCGATCCGGCCCTCCAGCAGCGCGTCCCGCAGCGCGGAGACGAACACGCCGGTGCCGCCGATCTGCGCGAGCGCCTCCCGGGAGGTGTCGCCGTAGGTGGTGATCTCGACCAGCTCGACGGGGCGCCCGGTGAGCCTGGTCACCTCGCGGGCGACCATGCCCGACTGGGCCATGGCGAGCGCGCTGCGCCGGGTGCCGAGCCGCAGGGCGGGGGCTCCGGGGGCCTGCTCGGTGAGCGGTTGACCATTCATGACGTGATCGTCCCGGTGGTACTCGTGGGATGGCTGACGGTTCATCTGGCGCCCCCGCCCGAGGGCTGGGGCCGGCCGCCGACGGGCGTGCCCGACACGGCGTGCACGGCCGCCGGGTCGAGGTCGAACAGCTCGCGAAGGGCGTCCGCGTAGGAGGCGCCGCCGGGCTCGGCGGCCAGCTGCTTCACCCGGACGGTCGGGGCGTGCAGCAGCTTGTCGACGACGCGACGGACGGTCTGGGTGATCTCGGCGCGGGAGCGCTCGTCCAGGTCGGGCAGCCGGGAGTCCAGCCGGCCCAGCTCGGCGGCGACCACGTCGGAGGCCATCGCCCGCAGCGCGACCACGGTCGGCGCGATCCGGGCGGCCCGCTGGGCGGCGCCGAAGGCGGTCACCTCGTCGGCGACGATCCGGGTGACCTGGTCGACGTCGCCGGCGCCGGGGCTGGCGGCGTGCGCGTGGGAGAGGCTCTCCAGGTCGACCAGCAGGGCGCCGTCCAGCTCGTGCACCGCGTGGTCGACGTCGCGCGGCATGGCGAGGTCGAGCAGGGCGAGCGGCTCTGGCGCGCTGCGGAGGGCGACGGCGGCGGCCACGTCCTCGGCCTTGATCACCACGCCGGCCGCGCCGGTGCAGGAGATCACCAGGTCGACGTCGGCCAGCGCCTGCGGCACCTTGGCGAGGTCGAGGGTGCGGGCCACGTCCGGGCCGAGGATCTCGACCAGGCGCTCGGCGCGGGCCGGGGTCCGGTTGGCGATCAGCAGGTCGGTGACGCCGGAGCGGACCAGGGTGGCGGCGGCCAGCGAGCTCATCGAGCCGGCGCCGACCACCAGCGCGCGCTTGCCGGCGATCTCGCCCGCGCCCGCCGCGACCTGCTCCAGGCCGAAGGTGACCAGCGACTGGCCGGCCTTGTCGATGCCGGTCTCGCTGTGCGCCCGCTTGCCGACCCGCAGGGCCTGCTGGAACAGCTCGTTCAGGCCGCGCCCGGCGGTGTGCTCGTCCTGGGCCTTGGCCAGCGCGTCGCGCAGCTGGCCGAGGATCTGGCCCTCGCCGACCACCATCGAGTCCAGGCCGCAGGCCACCGAGAACAGGTGGTGGACGGCGCGGTCCTCGTAGTGGACGTACAGGTGGGAGGTCAGCTCCTCCAGGTCCACCCCGCTGTGGTGGGCCAGCAGCAGCGACAGCTCGGCGACGCCGGCGTGGAACTTGTCCACGTCCGCGTACAGCTCGATCCGGTTGCACGTGTTGAGCAGCGCGGCCTCGGCGACGGTCGAGGTGGCGGCCGCGTCGTGCAGCAGCCGGGTCGGGACCTCACCGGTCAGCGCGGCGCGCTCCAGCACGCCGACCGGTGCCGTCCGGTGGCTCAGTCCGACGACGAGAAGACTCATGCCCGCCCCCCACAGCTCTCGGTGTTCATGCGGGCATCACCGCGGACAGCTCGCCCTCGCCGCCCTTGGCGGACTTGCCCTTGGCCGACTGCTCGGCCTGGTCCTTGGCCGCCGGCTCGCCGGCGCGGCCCTTGCCGTTGCCGCCGCCGGCCGCGCGGCGCAGCTTGGCGGCCGCGGCCCGGACCGGACCGGGGGCGCGGTCCAGCACCGACTCGGTGCGGTCCGGCTCCTCACCGGCCTTGCGCTGCTCGTGGAAGGCGAGGATCTGCAGCTCGATGGAGAGGTCCACCTTGCGCACGTCCACGCCGTCCGGGACGGTCAGCACGGTCGGGGCGAAGTTGAGGATGCTGGTGACGCCGGCCTCGACCAGCCGGTCGCAGACCTGCTGGGCGGCGCCGGGCGGGGTGGTGATCACGCCGATGGAGACGTGCTGGCTCTCGACGATCGACTCCAGCTCGTCCATGTGGCGCACCGGGAGTCCGGCCGCGGTGGAACCGACCACGTTGGGGTCGGCGTCCAACAGGGCGGCGACCCGGAATCCGCGGGAGGCGAAGCCGCCGTAGTTGGCGAGGGCGTGCCCGAGGTTCCCGATGCCGACGATGACGACCGGCCAGTCCTGGGTCAGGCCGAGCTCGCGGGAGATCTGGTAGACGAGGTACTCGACGTCGTAGCCGACGCCGCGGGTGCCGTAGGAGCCGAGGTAGGAGAAGTCCTTGCGCAGCTTGGCCGAGTTCACGCCGGCCGCGGCGGCCAGCTCCTCGGAGGAGACGGTCGGCACCGAGCGCTCGGAGAGCGCGGTGAGGGCCCGCAGGTAGAGGGGCAGGCGGGCGACGGTCGCCTCCGGGATGCCCCGGGCACGCGAGGGTCGGCGCGCGGCGCCCTGGTCGGGCGTCTGCGAACTGCTCTGTGGTGATCGGCCGATTGCCACGGTGCTCCTGTGGGTGAAGCTGGGCTTTGACAGCCAGGCTATGCGTTTGTGAACGTGTGCACAAAGATGGTGTCCGTTTTGTCCACGCACAGTGACACGCATCACGCCGTCGAGCTCATAGCACCGGCCTTGGTCAGGACCACTTCCGGGGCCTGGGGACCGGGCAGCCAGGGGCCGTACGACGTCTCCCGGCGCAGCAGCGGGACGGCCGTCCCGGACGGGCGGGAGCGCGCCCGGCCCAGCCGGGGCCAGGGCACCCGGGCGGCCTCGCGCAGCGGGCCGGCCCAGTCGTCCGGCGGGCAGGACGGGGCGCCCAGGCAGTGCAGCAACAGCTCGGCGGTCACCCGGGCGTCGCCCAGCGCGGTGTGCGCCGGGTACCAGCCGAGGCCGGCCGCCTCCACGCAGGCCGCCAGGCCGTGGCCGCGGGCCTGCGGCAGGTGCTCCCGGGCCAGCCGCATGGTGCACAGCAGCGGGACGGGCGGCAGCGGCACCCCGATCCGGGCGAATTCGCGGTCCAGGAAGGCGTGGTCGCAGCTGACGTGATGGCCGACCAGCACCCGGCCGGCCAGCAGCTCCAGCAACCTCGGGGCGATCTCCCTGAAGCGCGGGGCACCCTCGACGTCGGTCTGGCGTATCCGGTGCACATGGGTCGGGCCGACCGGGCCCAGCGGGTCCAGCAGGGTGGCGAACTCGCCCTCGGGGCGGAGCCGCTCGTCCAGCAGCACCACCGCGATCTCGACCACCCGGTGCCGCCACGGGCTGCGGCCGGTCGCCTCCACGTCCACCACGGCGAAGCCCCGGTCGCCCTGCGGGGCTGCGGGCATCCCAGGGGTCGGGCGGGGAAGCATGGCGGCACTCCTCGTGTGCTCAGCCCCCCATGGGCGCAAACGCGTTCGATCGTAAGCCGACCGCGGCGCCCCGCCCCAAGGCGAAACGGGGTGTCTTCGGCAACGATTCGGCGAACCACCCCCGCCGGTCGGCGGGGGCGGTGGTGTACGGACGGACGTCGGCCCGTCCGGCGAGGATCCGCCGGACGGGCCCACACCTCAGGCGCCGAGGGCGGTGCGCAGGCGGCGTTCGTCGACCCGCCAGAAGTCGTGCTGGCGGCCGTCGATCAGGGTGACCGGGATCTGCTCCCAGTAGCGGCGGTACAGCTCCTCGTCCTGGGTGATGTCCTTCTCCTCGAAGGTCGCGCCCAGCTCCGCCGTCACCCGGACGATCACCTCCCGGGCCTCGTCGCACAGGTGGCAGCCGGGCTTGCCGACCAGGGTCACGGTACGGTCGGCCGGCTGGGGGCTCTTACGTCGCAGCAGTGGGCTCACCGGGCCATTGTCCGCCACCCGTCCGCCCGCCTCCGGAGCACCCGGGGCGGGGGTCGCGGCAGCTGTTCACCGGGTGGGCACGGCTCCGTCACGGCCACTCCCCGCCCGGCTGGCTATGCTCGGTGACATGGCCGTGCTCCGAAGGCTCACCCAGGCGAAGCGCTCCACCACCGCGCGGAGCGCCCCGGCGGCCGAGGCCGTGACCGAGGCCGGCGAGGCCGCCGCCGAGGCGGCCGAGGCCGCGCTGCGCACCGAGCCCCGGCCCGTTCCCGCCCGCGCCGACGCCCCGGCGGCCGACGCCCCGGCGGCGGGCCGGCCCGGGAAGGCGCCCAAGGCCCCGGTCGAGAACCACACCCCCGACCCGGACGACCCCCGCGCCGCCGCCTTCTTCGACTGCGACAACACCATCCTGCGCGGCGCCGCGATCTTCTACCTCGGGGTCGGCCTCTACCGCCGCGGCTTCCTCACCCGCCGCGACATCGCCCGCTTCGGCTGGCAGCAGGCGCTGTTCCGGCTGCACGGCACGGAGGACCCGGACCACATCTCGGACGCCCGGAACACCGCCCTCGGGATCGTCGCCGGCAAGCCCACCGCCGATCTGGAGGCGATCTGCGAGGAGATCTTCGAGCAGGTCGTGGCCGACAAGATCTGGCCCGGCACCCGCGCCCTGGTCCAGATGCACCTGGACGCCGGCCAGCGGGTCTGGCTGGTCACCGCCGCCCCGCTGGAGGTGGCCCGGATCATCGCCCGGCGGCTCGGCATGACGGGCGCGCTCGGCACCGTCGCCGAGGCCCGGGACGGCGCCTACACCGGCCGGCTGGTCGGCGACCTGCTGCACGGCCCGGCCAAGGCCGCCGCGGTGCGCGCGCTGGCCCGGCGCGAGCGGCTCGACCTCGACCGCTGCGCCGCGTACAGCGACTCGGCCAACGACATCCCGATGCTCTCGCTGGTCGGCCACCCGTACGTGGTGAACCCGGACGGCGCGCTGCGGCGGCACGCCCGGGCGCAGGGCTGGCGGGTGCGGGACTTCCGGACCGGGCGCAAGGCGGCCCGGGTGGGGTTGCCGGCGGCGGCCGCGGTCGGGGTGCTGGGCGGTGCGACGGCGGCCGGGGTGGCGTTGCGACGCCGTCGCCGGCGCGGCTGAACTCCCCTCCGCACGGCCGCGGACACCCCTGCGCGGGCCTTCCCCCGGGCGGGTGATCAGACGTCAACCAGGCCTCTGACCTGGCCCCTCGTACGAGCGAACTCCCCTTCCCCGCAGGGCCGTCCGGGAGCGCCGTGCGAACCTGCCAGCCGGTGACCGGTTCTGATCGTTCGCCAGGCCGGGAAAGTCAGGGGTTGCCGGGCCCCAGGGCTGGGAAACCGCCCGCAGAACCACCGAATTGGTCACTCTGGGCGCCCGAACGGTCACGTTGAGCCGGATGAACGATGACATCTCCGGTCAGTGTCAGCCGAATATGCACAACAAATGGATCTCAAACGACCACTTCGACCACACGGTGTAGCTGTCATTGCACAAAGCGTTATTCTCTCCTGGATGCACGTCACCCACGTGTCCCGCTCGAACGGACGCCAGGGGGCGTGCTCTCCGCGCAGGCGGAGGTGATCCGTCCACAGTTCTGCCTCTGGGAGTCCCGTGTACCCACCCGTCCGGAACGACGCGCCTGCACCCTCCCGCCCGTCGTCCGCGCCCCTGCGCCCCCGCACCGGCCTGCCCGGCCGGCCGACCGCCGAGCGGCAGATCTCCACCGGCCTGGACCTGCTGCGCAACCTGCTCCGCAGCCAGCTCGTCGCCTCGCCCCAACTCGTGCCCGCCGGCGTGCCGTTCGGCCACCAGCACGGCCCCGGGGTGGCACTGCGCACCACCGCCGCCGGCTCGGCCGGCACCGGCTCGCGCAGCCGCACCGGCAGCACCGGCGTCGGCCGCAGCCGCACCCGCACGGCGCCCAGCCCCGGTTACGAGACCGAGCACAACCCGATCATGGAGCTGGTCGAGCGGGCCCAGGCCGGCGAGAGCGAGGCCTTCGGCCGCCTCTACGACCACTACGCGGACACCGTCTACCGGTACATCTACTACCGGGTCGGCAGCCGGGCCACCGCCGAGGACCTCACCAGCGAGACGTTCCTGCGCGCGCTGCGCCGGATCGGTACCTTCACCTGGCAGGGCCGGGACTTCGGTGCCTGGCTGGTCACCATCGCCCGCAACCTGGTCGCCGACCACTTCAAGTCCAGCCGGTTCCGGCTGGAGGTCACCACCGGCGAGATGCTCGACTCCAACGAGTGCGAGCGCAGCCCGGAGGAGTCGGTACTGGAGTCGCTCTCCAACGCCGCCCTGCTGGACGCGGTGCGCCGGCTCAACCCGCAGCAGCAGGAGTGCGTGACGCTGCGCTTCCTGCAGGGCCTCTCGGTGGCCGAGACGGCGCGGATCATGGGCAAGAACGAGGGCGCGATCAAGACCCTCCAGTACCGCGCCGTCCGCACCCTGGCCCGGCTCCTCCCGCCCGACGCGCGGTGAGGCGGCGGTGACCGACGGGGCGACAGCCCGGCGACCGCTCGACCGGTCGTCACCACGGGTCCCCGATCGACACGTCCGGGTGAACGGTCGATCCGATGATCGGCGTTGCGTAACCGACCGCCCACACCGCTCGTTGGCCAGCATGCAAGCCCCCACCAGGCGCACGGTCAAGCCGAACTGCGACCTATCACCCGATGGAGTGGCTTTGGCCCGCCGAGGCAACCGTCCGGCTGGCCGGGGTGTCGACAACGACGAAGGGAGGTGTGGCCCGTGACGGCAAACGTGCTTGAGCACCGGCGGGCGAAGGCCTTCGCCGAGGCGCTGGAGGCCCACCAGGCGGAGCAACGCCGCGCGGCCAACGCCGAATCGGCCAACACCGCTGGCACCGAAGCCGGTTCGGTCGCGATGGCGGAACTGGTCGGCTTGGCCGACGCACTGGGAGCGGTGGCCCGGCCGACGCTGGACCAGGAGGTCCGGACGGTCCAACGCACCCAGCTGATGGCCGCGTTCGAGCAGGCCTTCGCGGGCGGACCGGGCGCCACGGTGCCCCGGCAGCACCGGCGCCGGGCGGCTCGGACGGCGCCGCGCGGCCGGTGGAGCCGCCGCTTCGCGATCGGCGGGCTCGTCGCCGGACTCGCCGTCGGCAGCCTGGCCGGTGCCGCCGCCGCGAGCTCCAACGCCCTCCCCGGGGACACGCTGTACGGCATGAAGCGCGGCCTCGAAGGACTGCGGCTCGACCTGGCCGGCTCCGACTCCGAGCGTGGCGAGCTGCTGCTGGACAACGCCGCCACCCGGCTCGGCGAGGCCAACGCCCTGGTCGGCCACGGCGATCCGGCGGGCGCGCTCAGCCCGTCCACCGTCGACCGGGTCCGCCGGGCGCTGGACGACATGCACGCCGACGCCCTCAAGGGTCGTGAGCTGCTGCGTTCGGTCTACCGCAGCAACGGCTCGCTCGACCCGATGCGCGCGCTGGCCGGCTTCGCCCACGACGAGGACGGCCGCTGGAGCGAGCTGCAGGGTCGGCTGCCGGTCCAACTCACCGAGCAGGCGCACCTGGTGAACCAGCTCTTCGACGACATGAGCGAGGACGTCGCGCCCCTGCGCCTGGTCCAGCCGCCCGCCAAGAGCGGTGGCCCGGCCGGCAACGGAGCGGGCGACGACTCGTCCTCCTCGACCGGCGGCTCCCCGGCGGGCTCCCCCGCCAACGGCGCCGGCGCCGCGCCGGGCTCCGACCAGTCCCAGGGCGGCACCGACACGGGCAACGGCGCCAACCGCCCCGGCAGCACGGCGCACGCCCCGGGCAACCCCGGCGCCGGCTCCACCGCCGGCGGCGGTGCCAAGGGCGGCGGCCTGTCGGGCACCCTGCCCACCAGCGCCCCGGACGCGGTCAACGGGCTGGTCGGCGGCCTCACCAACGGGCTCACCGGCGGTGCCGGCAAGCCCTCGCCGAGCGCCGACGCGGCCCCGCCGCAGGCGCCGCAGCCGTCCGGCACGCCCAGCACCGTGCCCGGCGCGACGCCGCAGGGCGTGGACGTGCCCCCGCTGATCCCGGGCCTGCTGCCCGGCCTGCGGATCCTCGGCGGCAGCTGACCGACGCACGGCGAAGGGCCCCGGCGTCGCCGGGGCCCTTCGCCGTGCGGACCGTCAGAAGAACACCGAGCGCCGCTGCACCAGTAGCTGGTACAGGCTGTGCTGGATGGTCTCGCGCACCTCGTCGGCCAGGTCGAAGACCAGCATCGGGTCGTCCGCCGCCTCCGCCGGGTATCCGTCGGTGGCGATCGGCTCGCCGAAGCGGATCGTCCACTTGGTCGGCAGCGGCAGCATCCCGAGCGGCCCCAGCCACGGGAAGGTCGGCGTGATCGGGACGTACGGCAGGCCCAGCAGCCGGGCCAGCGTCTTCACGTTGCCGATCATCGGGTAGGTCTCCTCCGCCCCGACGATCGAGCACGGCACGATCGGCGCCCTCGCCCGCAGCGCCGAGGAGACGAAGCCGCCGCGGCCGAAGCGCTGGAGCTTGTAGCGCTCGGCGAACGGCTTGCCGATGCCCTTGAAGCCCTCCGGCCAGACCCCGACGACCTCGCCGCGCTCCAGCAGCGCCTGGGCGTCCTCGTTGCAGGCCAGGGTGTGGCCGGCCTTGCGGGCCAACTCGTTGATGCCCGGCAGGACGAAGACCAGGTCGGCGGCGAGCATCCGCAGGTGCCGGCGGTGCGGGTGGTGG
This sequence comes from Kitasatospora sp. NPDC048296, assembly GCF_043201815.1. Lineage (NCBI taxonomy): Bacteria > Bacillati > Actinomycetota > Actinomycetes > Kitasatosporales > Streptomycetaceae > Kitasatospora > Kitasatospora sp. NPDC048296. The sequence continues at coordinate 77,647 of NZ_JBICZB010000029.1, read as the reverse complement.
TCGTGGATGACCACCTGGGTCATCAGGGCGTCCAGCGGGATCGTCCCGGAGTGGTTGGCGACGATCAGCGCGCCGCCCTCGGCCGGGATGTTCTCGATCCCCTGGACGTCGATCCGGAAGTACTTCTCGGCCAGCGGGCGCAGCAGCGAGAGCAGCACCTCCTCGGTGAGCTCCCGGTCGAAGCCGAACTCGTCCACCTCGTAGTCGCCGGTGATCCGGCGGCGCAGGAAGGCCAGTCCCTCGGTGGCCCGGCCCTCCCAGCCCTTGCCGAACAGCCGGGTCGCCACCGGGCCGAGCTGCCCGGACAGCGCCCCGCCGACGGCCCCGGCGAGCCGGTCGGCCAGCCCGGGGCCCTCGGGGGACGTCCAACTGGGGGCGGTCTCGATCGGGATGACCTTGGCCTCGCCCGGCGCGTTGTCGGCGGCGGCACTCATCGCGGCTTCAGCTCCTCGGACGGCGGGGACGGTTCGGTACGACGTTCGGCGCGGCGGGGGCGGGCTCCTCCGGGCCGAGCAGGGCGGTCAGCCGGTCTGCGACGGCGGCCAGCCGCTCGGGCGGCAGCAGGCCGGGGCCCCGGGCGGCGGCGAAGTCGGCGAAGGCCTCCGGCGTGCTGAACACCGGGCGGTAGCCGAAGGTCTCCCGCAGCCGCGTGGTGTCCACCACCCGGCCGTGGGTGAGCAGCCGCAGCTGCTCGGGCGAGACGTCCACCAGCCGGGTCTGCCGGGCCAGCACGGCCATCCAACTGACCGCGGGCAGCAGCAGCGGCAGGGTGGGGCGGCCGAGCCGGCGGGCGCACTGGGAGAGCAGCAGGACGCCCTCCCCGGCCACGTTGAAGGTCCCGGTGTTGACGGTGTCCGGCGCGGGCTCGTCGGCGGCCCGGCAGAGCACCGCGACCGCGTCGTCCTCGTGCACGAACTGCAGCCGGGGGTCGTAGCCGAGCACGGTCGGCAGCACCGGCAGCGCGAAGTACTCGCTGAGCGGGGTGTCGGCGTGCGGGCCGACGATGTTGGCGAAGCGCAGCACCGTCACCGCGACGTCCGGGCGGCGGCGGGCGAAGCCGCGTACGTAGCCCTCGACCTCGGCCGCGTCCTTGGCGAAGCCGCCGCCGGGCGGGTCCTTCGGCTGGAGCCGCTCGGTGAACACCGCCGGGTCGCGGGGCGCGGAGCCGTAGACGCCGGTGGTGGACTTCACCACCAGCCGGCGCACCCCGGGGGCCTTCTGGCAGGCGCCGAGCAGCTGCATGGTGCCGATGACGTTGGACTCCTTCACCGCGGAGCGGTTGGTGGAGCCCAGGCCGGTGGCGCTGACGCTGAGGTGCACCACGGTGTCCACCCGGTGCTCGGCGATCACCCGGGAGACCGCGGGGCGGCGCAGGTCGAGCTGGTGGAAGGTGTACGGGGCGGCCGGGCCGTCCGGCTCCTCGACCGGCACCCCGGGCGGCAGCACGTCCACGCCGACGACCCGGTCCACGCCGGGGCGGCGGCGGACCTCGGCGGCGAAGCGGGCACCGAGATGGCGTGCCACACCGGTGACGAGCACGACGACACCCACGGTGCTGCACCCCATTTCCCTGACCCGAGCGGCCTGCGTGCACCGTACCGCGCTGCCGCGCCGGGCCGTGAAACGACACCGCCCGCCCTGGCCACGAGGGCCGGGGCGGGCGGTGGAAGCGCTGGGCGCGCTGGGCGCGGCCGGGGGCGCTTACTTCTTGTTGCGACGCTGAACGCGGGTGCGCTTCAGAAGCTTGCGGTGCTTCTTCTTGGCCATACGCTTGCGACGCTTCTTGATGACAGAGCCCACGGAACAACCCTCGCTCACTGAGACTCTCGTCCGTGAGAGACGGAGTCCATACGACTGACGTGAGGGCCTAGCCTACCGTCCGCCTGGCCGGGGCTGTAAATCGCGCTCCCGGCAACCGGGAAACTCGCGGGAAATCCCGGGCGAACGGGGACGGATCCACGGTCGTGGACCCGCCCCCGCCCGACCAGGGGCTACGCGCTCTCAAGCCGCACGTAGGACTCCTTGAGGTACTCGTGCACCGCCTGCTGGGGCACCCGGAACGAGCGTCCGACCCGGATGGCCGGCAGCTCTCCGCTGTGCACCAACCGGTACACGGTCATCTTGGACACCCGCATGACTGCGGCAACCTCTGCCACGGTCAGGAAGACGACTTCCTGCAGGGGGCGTTCGCCGGAACTCATGACCATCACCCGACCCTTACCCGTGTGCAAGGCACCGGCTTCCCCTCCGGTGACTCCACCGGCACACGTGTATCCCCAGAGTAGTTATGGGTGGTACCAGTGGGAAGAGGGGAAGTGCAGTCCTCGTACGGTGAGAGATAGGACTGTTGCAGTACGTAGCCGCTCGGCGGTTCGCACCAATGGGGGTACGCACGGCCCGGCCGGCGCGCGACCGGGGCGGCGGATTCAGGCCAGCAGGCCGTGGTGGGGGAACACCGCGCGGCGGCTGGCGAGGATGGCCTGATCGAGCCGGTCGGCCGGATCGTAACCCGATTCGAAGTCACGCCAGGACGGGCGGGCGCCGTCGGTCATCCGCAGCGGGGCCGGGCGGCGGGTGCGGCGGTAGACCTCGGCGCGCCAGGGCTCGGGAGTCTCGGTGGCCGGGTCGACGGGCCGGCCGGCGGCGGTGGCGACCAGGTGGGTCCAGGTGCGCGGGACGACGTCCACCACGGCGTAGCCGCCCCCGCCGGTGGCCACCCAGCGGCCGCCGGTCAGCTGGTGGGCGAGGTCGTGCAGTTCCTCGGCGATCAGCCGCTGGGCGTCCACGGTGACGGCGAGGTGGGCGAGCGGGTCCTCCAGGTGGGTGTCCGCGCCGTGCTGGGTGACCAGGATCTGCGGCCGGAAGGCGCTGAGCAGCTCCGGCACCAGGGCGTGGAAGGCGCGCAGCCAGCCGGAGTCGCCGGTGCCGGCCGGCAGCGGCAGGTTGGCGGCGGTGCCGGGGGCGTCCGGGCCGCCGGTCTCGGTGGGCCAGCCGGTCTGCGGGAAGAGCGTGGCGGGGTGCTCGTGCAGCGAGATCGTCAGCACCCGGGGGTCGTTCCAGAAGGCCCGCTGGACGCCGTCGCCGTGGTGGACGTCCACGTCGACGTAGGCGACCCGCTCGGCGCCGAGTTCCAGCAGCCGGGCGATGGCGAGGGCCGGGTCGTTGTAGATGCAGAAGCCGGAGGCCTTGTCGGGCATCGCGTGGTGCAGCCCGCCAGCGAAGTTGACGGCGTGCGGGGTCTCGCCGCGCCAGACCGCCTCGGCGGCGGCCACGGACTGGCCGGCGATCAGCGCGGAGGCCGAATGGACCGCCGGGAAGGCCCAGTTGTCGTCGGTGCCGAGCCCGTGCCGGAGGTCCGGCTGCTCGGGGTGCGCGGCGGCGCGCTTGACCGCCTCGACGTACTCCCCGGTGTGCACCAGCCGCAGGGTGGAGTCCCCGGCGGGCGGTGCGGACCGGACGGTCACGCCGGGCCCGGTGCTCAGCCCGAGGGCCTCGACGAGGCGCATGGTGAGCGCCAGCCGGGTCGGGTCCATCGGGTGGCCAGGGCCGAAGTCGTAGGCGGTGACGGCCTCGTCCCAGAAGAGGTGCAGGCCGCAGGGGGTGTCACGCTCGGCTTCGGGCATGGCCTCCACCGTAGCGGGTGGGGGCGGCCGGGCGACCGCCAGGGCTCGCCGAGTCATCGCGCGCGGGCGGTGCGAAGGAGGACTCAAGGCGGTCCGGACGCCACCTTCACGCCTCCGTGCCCTCTCCGGCCGCCGCCGTCACACGACGGCGGGGGCCGCCACCGGTACCGGGGCGAAGCGCTCGGCCAGCGGCAGGACGGCGAGCACCAGCAGCATCGGGGCGAGCAGCGCCCAGCGGTACGAGCTCGCGTCCGCGATCGCCCCGACCAACGGCGAACCGATCAGGAAGCCCACGTAGTTGAAGAGGTTGAGCCGGGCCACGGCGGCGTCCGAATCGGCCGGGAAGAGCCGCCCGCCGGCCGCGAACACCTGCGGGATGATCGCGCAGATGCCGAAGCCGAGCACGGTGAAGGCGGCGATGCCCGCCCAGGCGGCCGGCGCGACGGCGGCCAGACCGAAGCCGAGCGCGGCCACCACCGCGCCCGCACGCACCACCGGGACGGCGCCGAAGCGCTGCACCGCGCGGTCGCCCAGGGCTCGGCCGGCCAGCATCGCCACCATGTAGCCGAGGTAGGAGAGCTTGGCGAGGTCCTCGCGGCTGCCCAGGCCGTCGGTGAGGTACTTGACGCTGTAGTTGGAGACCGAGGCGTCCGCGATGTAGGCGAAGGCCATCGCCAGGCACAGCGGCAGCAGCGGCCGCCAGGGGACGGACCGGGCGGCGGCCTCGGCGGCCTCCCGGACGGCGTCGCCGAGTTCGGCCGGGCCGGCGAAACGGGTACCGGTCAGCACCGCGAGCGGGGCGATCACCGCGGCGGCCGTGCCGAACAGCACCGGCAGCCCGAGGTCCTGGTGCGAGCCGAGCCCCGCGATCGCCGCGCCCAGGATGCCGCCGAGGCTGAAGGCGGCATGGAAGCCGATCATGATCGAGCGGCCGTAGCGGTGCTGCAGGCCCACCCCGAGCATGTTCATACTGGCGTCCAGCGCACCCACCAGCAGCCCGAACGCGCCCAGCGCGAGGGCGAGTTGCCACAGCGAACCGCCGAGCCCGACGCCGGCGAGGCTCAGGCAGACGGCCGGCTGGACCACCCGCAGCACGGCCCGGGCGCCGGTGCGCTTCACCAGCTGCTCGGAGACGATCGAGCCCGCCCCGGCCAGGATCGGCACCGCGGCCAGGAAGACCGGCAGCAGCCCGTCGCTCAGCCCGTACCGGTGCTGGATCTCCGGGATACAGGCGACCAGCAGCGCGAAGGTGGTGCCCTGGAGCAGGAAGCTGACGGCGAGCGCGGCCCGCCCGACGCGCAGGCCGGGCGGGACCAGGGACGGCTCAGCACTCATGCGGACCTCCAGACGACCTCGCTACCGACCGGTAGGACGATGTTGGCGAGAGCGTAGGCGGTGCGCCGCCGTTGCGGGAGGGGTCGCGCAGGGACTTCTGTGACGACTACTTGCCGCCGGAGGCCAGCTCCCGGGAGCGGTCCCGGGCCGCCTCCAGGGCGCCCAGCAGCGCGGCCCGCACACCGTGGTTCTCCAGCTCGCGGATGGCCGCGATGGTGGTGCCGGCCGGGGAGGTGACCGCCTCGCGCAGCTTCACCGGGTGCTCGCCGGAGTCGCGCAGCATCACCGAGGCGCCGATCGCGGACTGCACGATCAGGTCGTGCGCCACCTGCCGGGGCAGGCCGAGCAGGATGCCCGCGTCCGTCATCGCCTCGACCAGGAAGTAGAAGTAGGCCGGTCCGGAGCCGGACAGCGCGGTCGCCGCGTCCTGCTGGGACTCGGGCAGCCGCAGCGCCTTGCCGACCGAGCTGAAGATCTCCTCGGCGCGCACCAGGTGCTCCTCGGTCGCGTGCGAGCCGCCGGAGATGACGCTCATCCCCTCGTCCACCAGCACCGGCGTGTTGGGCATCACCCGGACCACCGGGGTGCCGGCCGCCAGCCGCTCCTCGAACCAGGCGGTCGGCACCCCGGCCGCGGCCGAGATCACCAGCCGGTCCGGGCTGACGTGCGGGGCCAGCTCCTCCAGCAGGGTGCCCATGTCCTGCGGCTTGACCGCGAGGATCAGGGTGTCGGCCAGCTTGGCGGCCTCGGCATTGGAGACGGCCGTCACGCCGTAGCGGTCGGCGAGTTCGGCGGCGCGCTCGGGGCGGCGGGCGGTCACCAGGACGTCCGCCGGGTCCTCGCCGGCCCGCAGCAGACCGGAGAGCAGGGCCTCGCCGATCTTGCCGGTGCCCAGGAAGGCGATCTTCTGTCCGTGCGCTGCGCTGCTGCCCATGGTCCGCTCCTTGCCTCGGTACTGCGGCCATCCTCGCACCGCCCGGCGGCACCCGTCGGGACCGTCCGCTCCGTGGTCCCCGAAGCCCGGAGAACGCGGGCCCCTAGGGAGAGAACTCCGGGGTTTCCCCTATGGCCTCCGGGCCCGTACGGGCGCACCGTGGACCCATGGCACACGACGAGATGTCCCGACGTGAGAACCGGCAACTCGCCGCCGCCTCGGCGACGATGGGCCCGTGGCGGACGGCCGCGGGAGTCGGTGCGGTGGTGGGGGCGACCGCCCTGGGGATCGAGGCGATCTCCGGCGACTGGTCGCTGAGCATGCTGGCCGAGCCGGCCGGCTGGGGCCTGTTCTTCTTCTTCCTGACCGCCTGGGCGGGCGGGCAACTGCGCCGCGACACCGGCGACCGGCGGTTGCGGCGGTGGGCGCGCGAGCACCCCTGGCAGTCGGCGCTCCCGGCGGCCGGCGGACTGCTGGTGCTGAACATGCTGGCGCAGGTGCTCCTCGGCGGCTCCGGCCTGATCGGGGCGTTCTTCGTCTCGCTCATCCCGGCCGCCGTCCTGATGGCGATCGCCGGGGTGACGAACGGGGTGAAGGAGGCCCGCCGCAAGGGCTGAGTGACCGTCGGACAGTGGCGCGGTTCCGGACAAAGGGTGGCGAACGCGCCCACTCCTTACACGAGTTCACCACATGGAGTGCCCCCGATCAACGAATCGTCACACCTCGTCGGCATACTGGCGCGATGCCGATAGCCGAAGATCCGGAACCGCGCCCCTCCGAGGGCCGCGAGCCGGGCGGGTCCGACCCGTCCGAGGCGGGCGGGAAGGACCCGTTCGCAGACCTCGTCCTGGACGAGGACTTCATCAGGTCCGCCCCGGTGAAGGAGCAGTCCGGGCGCACCCGGATGCTGACCGCCCGCTGGAAGCACACCCCGCCGGTCGACCCGGGCGGCCGCCGCTCCGTCAACGACGGCCCGGAGAAGGCCAAGCGACGCTTCGGACGCAAGCCCAAGCTCCAGGTGGTCGACCCCTGGGGCAACCCGCGCCCGCCACGCCGCCGCCGGCTGGAGTGGCGCGCGCCGCTGTTCGTCGTGCTGACCGTCGCGGTGCTGCTCGCCTCGCTGAACATCGACGGGCTGCGCACCTGGTACGCGGACCACATCGGCGGGAAGGGCTCCTCGGCCGCGCCCACCCCGGTGCCGACCGTGGCCCCGGAGACGGCCAAGCCGACCACCGCGGCGCCGAAGGTCGACGAGAAGCAGCCGACCGTGGGCCACCCGTGGGCCGGCTCCCCCGCCGAGGGCTGGCCGAACGGCGCCGAGGCCTTCGTGCTCCCCGAGGCCAAGGCAACCGGCGCCTTCTCCGCCGACCAGGTCGCCGCCCAGCTGCAGCTGGTCAAGGACTACCTGACCGCCGCCAACCTGGACCCGAAGGTGATCGCGGGCGGCCAGCCGGACGCCGCGCTCGCGATGCTGGACCGGGACGAGCGGGACCGCGCGACCGCCGCGCTGGCGAACCCGTCCAAGGACACCGACGCGACCAGCTGGTTCAGCCGCTTCGACCCGCGCGAGGCGATCCCGGTCGGTGACGTCGTCAAGGTGCAGGGCCGGATCAGCTACGAGGGCGACGGGGACAAGGGCGTCCTGGTCCACACCGACTTCAGCTTCGTGTACCCGCTGCGCCCCGGCCCGGAGGCCGGGAAGCGGGCCGGATCGCCCGCCCCGTCGGCGGGCGCGCCGCAGCCGACGAAGCCGGCCTCGCCCCAGGGCGGCGGCACGGCCAAGCCGGTGGGACTGGTGGTGCCGGTGGACGACGTGTCCGGGGACACCTGGACCACCCGCACGGTCGTGCGCCGGGTGGAGAACTTCCGCTTCTACGACCCGGGCCGCTACCCGGTCAACCCGAAGAAACTGGTGATCGCCGACGGCACCACCTCGGACTCCGCCAACTCGGCCTGCGACGTCTACGACGGCTACTACCACCCGCAGTTCGACCAGTTCGCGCCCGCGCTGCCGGACAGCCCGGACGCCCGGCCGACCGGCCCGGAGACCGACCCGTACGACCGCAGCAAGGACCTGTCCGCCGAGCCCGGCGGGTGCGGTTCGGTCAGCCGCTACTGACCGCGGTCAGCGCTTGCGCTTGCCTCGGCCCGGCACCTTGGTGCCGGGCCGGCCGCTGCGGTTCGACTGACGCTTCCCGTGCTGCTCGACGGCCCGCTGGTAGGCGGCCCGCTTGACCCCCTCGCCGGGGGCCTCGACCAGGCTGCGGGCGAAGTAGGCGGCCAGCGAGCCGGCCCCGCCGATCAGCCAGACCGCGCCGAGCGACTTGTCCTCGGCCATCCAGCCGGTCAGCTGGTCCTTGCCCTCGGTGAGCACCTTCCAGGTGCGCCGGACGGCCATCATCGAGCAGACCGCGATGGCGGCAGTCAGCAGCCCGTTGAGGAAGCCGCCGCTGTCGGAGAGCGCGACGCCCTCGACGCCGAAGCGCAGCACCAGCACGGCGGCGGCCGTCGCGACCAGGGCGCCGACCGAGACGCCGACCCGGCGCGGCCAGTAACCGTTGTCCCGGTTCAGCCAGCTGGTGCCGAAGAAGCGGATCGGCTCCGGCTCGGGGGCGCCGGCGGGCTCGGGGGCGGGGATGGGGGGCTGCTCGCTCACGCCCTCGATTATCACCCGACGCCCACGGACGGCGGAGGGGCCGTCCCCACCGCGGGACGGCCCCTCCGTTCGCTTGCCGGGATCAGCCGAGCTTGCTGACGTCCCGGACGGCGCCCTTGTCCGCCGAGGTGGCCATCGCCGCGTAGGCGCGCAGCGCCTGGCTGACCTGGCGGTCGCGGTTCTTCGGCCGGTAGCCGTCCGCGGCCTCCAGGGCGCGGCGGCGCTCGGCGAGGACCTCCTCCGGCACCTCCAGGGAGATCGTCCGGCCCGGGATGTCGATGGCGATGGTGTCGCCGTCCTCGACCAGCGCGATGGTGCCGCCGGAGGCCGCCTCCGGGGAGGCGTGGCCGATGGACAGACCCGAGGTGCCGCCGGAGAAGCGGCCGTCGGTGACCAGCGCGCAGGCCTTGCCCAGACCGCGGCCCTTGAGGAAGGAGGTCGGGTAGAGCATCTCCTGCATGCCCGGACCGCCCTTGGGGCCCTCGTAGCGGATGACGACGACGTCGCCCTCCTTGACCCGCTTGGCGAGGATCGCCTCGACCGCGTCCTCCTGGGACTCGACCACGACGGCCGGGCCGCTGAAGGTCCAGATCGACTCGTCCACACCGGCCGTCTTCACGATGCAGCCGTCCTCGGCGAGGTTGCCGTACAGCACCGCGAGGCCGCCCTCGACCGAGTAGGCGTGCTCGGCGCTGCGGATGCAGCCCCTGGCGGCGTCGGTGTCCAGCGACTCCCAGCGCTCGGACTGGGAGAAGGCCTCGGCGGAGCGGACGCAGCCGGGGGCGGCGTGCCACAGCTCGACGGCCTCGGCGGAGGGCGAACCGCCGCGCACGTCCCAGGTCTTGAGCCACTCGGCGAGCGAGTCGGCGTGCACGGTGTGGACGTCCTCGTTGAGCAGCCCGGCCCGGTACAGCTCGCCGAGGATGGCCGGGATGCCGCCGGCCCGGTGCACGTCCTCCATGTAGTACGAGCCGTTGGGCGCGACCTTGGACAGGCAGGGCACCTTGCGGGAGATCGCGTCGATGGCCCGCATGTCGAAGTCCAGCTCGGCCTCCTGGGCGGCGGCGAGCAGGTGCAGGATGGTGTTGGTCGAGCCGCCCATGGCGATGTCCAGGGCCATGGCGTTCTCGAAGGCGGCGCGGGTGGCGATCGCGCGGGGCAGGACGGAGGCGTCGTCCTGGCCGTAGTGGCGGTTCGCGATCTCGACGACCGTCCGGCCGGCGTTCTCGTACAGCGCCCGGCGGGCGGTGTGGGTGGCGAGCACCGAGCCGTTGCCGGGCAGCGAGAGGCCGATCGCCTCGGTGAGGCAGTTCATCGAGTTGGCGGTGAACATGCCGGAGCACGAGCCGCAGGTCGGGCAGGCGTTCTCCTCGATGATCGCGATGTCCTCGTCGGAGACGTTCTCGTTGACCGCCTGGGAGATCGCGTCGACCAGGTCCAGCTTGCGCACGGTGCCGTCGACCAGGGTGGCCTTGCCGGCCTCCATCGGGCCGCCGGAGACGAACACGGTCGGGATGTTGAGGCGCAGCGCGGCCATCAGCATGCCCGGGGTGATCTTGTCGCAGTTGGAGATGCAGATCAGCGCGTCGGCGCAGTGCGCGTTGACCATGTACTCGACCGAGTCGGCGATCAGGTCGCGCGAGGGCAGCGAGTAGAGCATGCCGCCGTGGCCCATCGCGATGCCGTCGTCCACGGCGATGGTGTTGAACTCGCGCGGGATGCCGCCCGCCTGCTTGATCGCCTCGGAGACGATCCGGCCCACCGGCTGCAGGTGGGTGTGGCCGGGGACGAACTCGGTGAAGGAGTTGGCGACCGCGATGATCGGCTTGCCGAAGTCCTCGCGGGCTACGCCGGCCGCCCGGAGAAGCGCCCGGGCGCCTGCCATGTTGCGACCGTGGGTGACCGTACGGGACCTCAGCTCGGGCACTGTGCTCCACTCCTTCGGGGCTCTCGACGGCTCCCCGCGGGAGAGGGAGGTGCGGGGGCCGCTGGTGGTTTCCGAGCCTACGCCCGCCGTCCGGCCGCCGGACATCCCGTCCGGGATGCGGGCAGGCGCGGTCGCCCCCTGAGGTCAGCCGGGCTTGACGGCCACGGCGAGGTCCAGGATGAACGGTTCGACCACGACGCCGTCCGGGAAGTCGGCGCGCAGGGCCTCCCGTTCGACGGCCAGGATCGGGGCACGCTCCTCGGGGGTGAGCGAGGCCAGGAAGGAGCGGGAGGTGAGGTCGGTGAGCACGTGCTCGACGGTGACCCGCCGCTCCCAGCGCAGCCGGGCGTACCCGACCGCCAGCCCGGCCGGGGCGAAGTGGCGGGTGTGCTCGGTGATCCGGCCGTAGCCGTGGTAGCGGCCGGGCAGCGCGGCGGTCAGCCGCTCGACCCGGGCCCGGACCCAGGGCACGGTCTCGTCGGGCACGTTCCACCAGGCGGCGAGCGCGCCGCCGGGCCGCAGCACCCGGATCGCCTCCGGGACGGAGCGCTCGGGGCGGGTCCAGTGGAAGGCCTGGGCGTAGCAGATCAGGTCGGCGGAGTCGTCGTGGAAGGGCAGGTCGTCGCCGTTGCCGCGGACCAGCGGGAGCTGCGGCGAGGCGGCCCGGAACTGGGCGGCCATCCCGGCGTAGGGCTCGACGGCGATCACGTCCGCGCCGCGGGCGGCCAGCAGCCGGGTCGCGATGCCGGTGCCGGCGCCGACGTCCAGGACCCTGGCCCCCTTGAGGCTGCGGCCCCAGAGCCGCTCCAGCTCGTCGAACAGCTCGTCCGGGTAGCTCGGGCGGGCCCGGTCGTACTCGGCGGCCACCGAGCCGAAGCTCTGGGCCAGTTCACGGAAGTTGCCGAGCTCGCTGAAAAGCCGATCGTTCGTCACCGCTCCCCCTCGGTAAGGAAGTTCGCGCCCCTGCGGGCCCGGGCTCAGCGTACGCGCGAGGGGGTGGCCAGGTGCAAGCGGGTGAAGGCGAGGGCCTCGGCGAGATCGGCCTCGCGTTCGGCGGGGGACGCGGCGCGCCGGGTGTTGACCTCCAGCACCACGTGGCCGTCGAAGCCGGTGCGGGCCAGGTGCTCCAGCAGCTCGGCGCAGGGCTGCTTGCCCCGGCCGGGGATCAGGTGCTCGTCCTTCCCGGAGCCGCTGCCGTCGGCCAGGTGGACGTGGGCGAGGCGCTCGCCCATCCGCTCGACCATGGCGAAGGCGTCGATCCGCGAGGTGGCGACGTGCGAGAGGTCGATGGTGAAGTGCCGGTACTCCTCGTCGGTGACGTCCCAGCCGGGGGCGTACGCGAGCACCTCGCGGTCGCGGTAGCGCCACGGGTACATGTTCTCGACGGCGAAGCGGACGTCGGTCTCGCCCGCCATCCGGTTGATGCCCTCGACGAACTCGCGGGCGTACTGGCGCTGCCAGCGGAACGGCGGGTGGACGACCACGGCGCTCGCGCCGAGCTTCTCGGCCGCCGCCCGGGCCCGGACCAGCTTGGTCCACGGGTCGGTGCTCCACACCCGCTGGGTGATCAGCAGGCAGGGCGCGTGCACGGCCAGGATCGGCAGCTGGTGGGCGTCGGAGAGCCGGCGCAGGGCCTCGATGTCCTGGCTGACCGGGTCGTTCCAGACCATCACCTCGACCCCGTCGTAGCCGAGCTTGGCGGCCAGCTCGAAGGCCACGGTGGTGCTGGCCGGGTACACCGAGGCGGTGGACAGGACCACCTTGGTGTCGGGGATGTGCAGGGCGGGGTGCTGGGGCAGCACCAGCCGGTCGGTGGTGCGCAGCAGCGGCGGGCGGGCGGCGTCGCGTTTGGCGGCCTTGACCGAGCGCACCGACTGGACGGCGGCCTTGGCGGCGCCGGCGGCCCGGGCGGTGCGGGTCTCCCGCGGTTCCTTCGGTTCGTTCACAGTGGCGGCCGGCTGCCGCGCGGTCCGCTTCGCCGTGGTCTTCGCGTGCGCGGTCCTCTGGGCCTCGGCCCTGGCCTCTGCGGTCCTCTGGGCCTCGGCCCTCTTCTCCGCGGCCTTCTTGGCGGTCGCGGTGACGGCCTTCTTCGCGGTCGCGGTGGCGGCCTTCTTCGCGGTGCGCTGGGCCGCCTGGACGGCCTTGGCGGCCTGGGCGGCGGTGGCGCCCTTGACCGCCTTGCCGACGCCCGGCTTGCCGAGCCGGCGGCGCGGAGCGTCCGGCCGCGGCGGCCCGTCCCCGGGCGCGCGGCCCTCCCGCGTCCCGTCCTCGCCCGCTGGTTGCACCACGGGAGACAGCGTAAGCGGAGCACGCGCCGAACGGGACCGGATGCCCGGCGCAGTGACCGGCGGCACGTTCGCCCGGCGGGCGCGATACGGGACGGGCGCAGCGCCGCGTTACGGCGTGAGCGCGGGGCGGCGGCGGTCGGCGGGGCTGTCCATGGCGTCCAGCTGGCGCAGGATGATGCCCTCGCGCAGCGCCCACGGGCAGACGTCCAGCTCCTCCAGGCCGAACAGGTCCATCGCGGCGTCCGCGACCAGCGCCCCGGCCAGCAGCTGCTTGGCCCGGCCCTCGGAGACGCCGGGGATCTGCGCGCGCTCGGCGACGGTCATCGTGGACAGCCGCGGCAGCCAGGCGGACAGCCCGCTGCGGGTGAGCCGACGGTCGGCGTACGGGCCCGCGTCGGCGGCCGCGGCGCCGGTCATCCGGGCCAGCTGCTTGAAGGTCTTGGAGGTGGCGACGGCGTGCTTCGGCGGCCCGAGCCGGGAGATCTCGCCGACCACGTTGGCGATCTCGGCCCGGATGTGCCTCCTCAGGTCGCGCAGCCCGTCCGGGTCGGCGACGTCCCCGGGCAGCCAGGCGGCCGTCAGCCGTCCGGCGCCCAGCGGCAGGGAGCAGGCGACGTCCGGCTGCTCGTCCAGGCCGCAGGCGATCTCCAGCGAGCCGCCGCCGATGTCCAGGTTGAGCAGCCGGCCCGAGGACCAGCCGAACCAGCGGCGGACGGCCAGGAAGGTGAGCCGGGCCTCGTCCTGTCCGGACAGCACCCGCAGCTCGACCCCGGTCTCGGCGGCGATCCGGCGCAGCACCTGCTCGCCGTTGGCGGCCTCGCGGACGGCGGAGGTGGCGAAGGGCAGGATGTCGACCACGCCCTTGTCCTCGGCGACCCGCAGCGAGGAGGCGATGTGACCGACCAACCGCTCGACCCCGGCCTCGCTTATCGCGCCGGACTCGTCCAGCAGCTCGGCCAGGCGCAGCTCGGCCTTGTGGGAGTACGCGGGCAGCGGGGCTGCACCCGGATGGGCGTCCACCACGAGGAAGTGGACCGTGTTGGAACCTACGTCGAGCACACCGAGTCGCATAACTCTCCACGCTACGCGATCCGGCACCGCCGGAGATCGGTTGTGACGGTATTCGCGCTGGTCCCGGTCGTTCCCGACCGTTCCGGGTGCGATCGCTGTCCGTGCGGTTCAGTGTCCGCGTGACTCGGTGTCCGCGCGGTTCGCTGTCCGTGCGGCTCGGTGCCCGCGAGGTCCGGCCCGATGCCCGGTCCGGCAGTTGGTGTCCACCCAGCGGCGGGCCGGGCCCGGGGTGCCGGTGATCAGGCCGCCGGCGTCCCGAGCGGCCGTCAACTGCCAGGACTCCTCGTCGGCCGGCGTCCACACGTACACCTCGCGCCCGGCCTTGCGGGAGGGCGGCGAGGACGGCCGTCCGGGCGGTGCGGGGCGGTCACGGCTCGGTGCTCCGGCTGCTGCTTCGGTCGATCAGAGCAGGCCGTCCCACAGCTGCTCCACCACGACGGCCCACCAGTTCTCCGGATCGTCGTAGACCGTAGGGTCCAGTCCCGCCAGCGCCCGCTGCAGGGCGTCCACCGCCTCGCCCGCGGCGGCCGGGTCGAGCCCGCGCAGAGCCGGCCACCAGCCGGCGAACACCTCCAGGCAGCGGACGAAGGACCGCAGGTCGGCGTTGCAGTGCCGGGCGGTCCCGTAGTCGGGGTCGACCGCCCGGACGGTGCCCCGCTCGGCGTCGAGGGTGATGACCGCCCAGCCGTCCGAGCCCAGCACCAGCTGCCCCGCGCACGCGAGGCGCTCGCACTCGGCCGCCCGGGTGCCGCCGCCGAGCGCCGCCAGGTGCGCGGTCAGCGGCGGGAGCACGGCGCCCGGGCGGGAGCCGTCCGCGATCGCCTCCGGCCCCGGGTGGTGCAGCATGAAGAAGCCCTCGACGGCCACCGGCACCCCCACCGCCAGCAGCAGCGCGGCCGCCTCCCCGGGCAGCTCGACCCGCGCCACGTCCGCCGGGTCGAAACGCCGCACGCCCGCCGGGCCGAACCGTTCGGCGAGCCGTCGCGCCAACTCCCGGTCCGGCTCCGGCGGCAGCGGCTGCACGGCACGCGGGAACGGCACCCGGTTACGGACCGGCCCCTCCGGCGGCGCGGGCAACTCCCGTACCGCGGCGGCCCGGTGGTCGGAGCGCGGGCCATACGGGAGGTCGAAGTCCAGTCGCAGGTGCGGGAGTTCGGCCGCCAGCGCGTACGCCCAGTAGCCGCCGGGCAGCGCGCTCAGCCGCAGATCGGTCCGCACCGCCAGCACGTCCTCCGCCGCCACCCCCTGTTCCCGCAGCCACCACCAGCCGCGCAACGCCGGATGCGGCAGGCCGGCGGCGGACCGCAGCGCCAGCGAACCGGTCTCGCCGACGGCGTCCCGGTACGTCAGCTCGGCCCGGGCACCCCGGCCGGTCGCCGGCGGCAGGGTCGGGTCGTACCCGCCCGCCCCCACGAAGTCCCGGTAGAGCCCCACCACTTCGTCCACCGGCACCGAGGGCCACACCGTGAACCGCCCGCTCTCCCGGTCCACCACGGCGCACGCGGCCCCCACCTCCTCCGGCGCCCGCCGTTCCCCCGTCCGCGGGTCCACCTCCACCCGCACCGGCTCCGCCCACACCACCCACCCGAGCTCGAACTCGTGCGCACACACCCGCCGCACCGCCCCGGACCCCTGCGGCAGATCCCCGTTGATCCACCGATGCCCCGCCTCCACCGCCTGCGCCCGCGAGATCACCCAGCCACCCCCGTCATCGAACCCGAATCCCACCACCATCATCCAGCCCCGCCCGCGACATCCCGCCGCGGCCGGGCCGCGGCGGTGAGGGAGGACTCAGGCGGCGGCCAGGTCGAGGGGGCGGCCTTCGGGAGTGAGGGCGATGGCCCAGAGGCCTTGGGTGGCGGGGTGGAGGGGGGTGGGGCCGTGGCGGGCGAGTTGGTGGTCGAGGTAGGTGACGGTGTCCCGGTGGTTGACGGCGTTCCAGGCGTGGGGGCGGCCGTAGGCGTCGAGGGTGAGGAGGACGGCCTGGGCGCCGTGGCCGGCGCGGCGGAGTTCGTCGGCGAGGCGGGTGAAGGCCCGGCCGCCGTCGCCGAGGTCGCGGAAGGGGGCGCCGAGTTCGCGTTCGGCGCGGTCGCGGCCGCCGCGTTCGCCGGCGTCGCCCTCGGTGGGGATGCGCGGGGCGGCGCAGGTGGGGCGGCCGGTGTAGGTGTCGACGGCGGAGAGGGCGATCTCCAGGCTGTTGTTGGCCCGGCCGGGTTCGCGGTAGCCGCCGGCGTTGACGGCCTCGGTCCAGGCGCCCACGGCCGGGTCGGGGTGCCGGGCGGGCAGGTCGTCCTCGTCGCGGGGGATCCGGCGTTCGAGTTCGGCCTGGTGCTGGGGGTCGACCGGCCCGAGCCCACCGGGCAGGCCGTACGGGCGGCTGTCCGCGATGGTGCGCGGCCGGAGCTCGGGGTCGTCGGCGAGCGGGCCGCGCCGGGCGCGCAGGGCGAGTTGGAGCGCCATCGCGTGGGCGGTGGCGACGGGGACGGCGCCCCAGGCCGGCGTCGGGTCGGCGAGGGCCGCGGCGGTCTCCCGGCGGCGGCCGGCGGCGTGGTGCGGTTCGGGCCGGCCGATGACCGGGGTGGTGCCGACGATCGGCGGCTCGGCCGGGGGCGGCGGCGCGGTGACCGGACCGGGCGCGGTGACCGGGGACGGCGCGGCCCCCACCGGAGTGCGGGGCGCGCCCGGCCGGGGCTCGACGATGCCGGGGGAGCCGGCCGCGGGCGCCCCCGTCACCGGGGCTCCGGCCACGGGCGCCGCGCCGACGACGCCTCCGGGCGCCCCCGTCCCGACGCCGCTGCCGAAGGGGGCCGCCATGTGCACGGGGGATCCCCCGACGCCGACCGCGAGCGGCCCGGGCCCGACGGCCCCGACCGCGCCGGCCGGCGGGTAGCCGCCCGCGTACCCCGGCGTCCCGAACTGCCCGGCCACCCCGACCACCCCGACGTGCCGGGCGGGCGCGGGCGAGTCCGGCGTCGGGCCGTACCCGGGGCCCCCACCGGACGGCGGGACGGAGGGCGCGGGCGGCGCGCTCACCGAGTCCGTCCGTACGGTCACCGGCGCGCCGCCACCGCCACCCCCACCGCCGCTGTGCGCCGGGGCCTGGAGCGGGTAGTCCCCGTCCGACCAGCCCGCCGCGACCGACCCGCCGCCCTGGTACGAGGGCGCGGACCGCACCACCGGCCCGTCGTCCCGCGCGGGCGGCGCCCAGTCCGAGGAGGAAGAGGCGGGAGCGGAGGAGACGGCAGCCGCCGCGGCCCGGTGCGACCCGCCGTACGAGGGGCCCGGGGCCGGGGCGGCGACCACGGGATCGGCGGCCTCGGGCGGAGCCGCGGAGGACACCGCGGACACGGGGGACACCACCGACGGCACCACCGTCGAATCCACCACCGGCACCACGGCCGAAACCGTCACCGGTCCCGAGGCCTTCGGGTCGGCCTTCGGATCGAGCTTCGGATCAGCCGTCGGGTCGGTCCTCGGGTCCCCCGTCACGGCCCGCGGATCCGTCAGGTCCGCCAGCGCCAGCCCGTGCAGTGGCCTGCCCGCCTCGTCGGTGAGCACCGGCTTGCCCTGCTCGTCCCGCTGGACGGCCAGGTCCGCCACCCCGACCACCGGTTTGCCGTCCGGCCCGGTGACCACGAGCAGCCCGGCGGCGTCGGTGACCGGGGTGCCGTCGGAGCGCAGGACGACGGGCTTGCCGTCCGCGCCGAGGACGGGCTGCCCCTGGGCGTCGAGCTTGACGCTGAGCCCGGGCACGCCGACCACGGGCTTGCCGTCCTTGCCGGGGAGCAGGACCAGCCCGGTGCCGTCCGCCCCGAGGACGCCGGGCTCGCCGAGTGCGGCGGGCAGTCCGGCGACGCGCGGGTCGAAGCCGCCCTTGGTGCGGTAGGAGGCGGAGGTGATCCCGGTCCCCGCGGTGGTGCCGAGTCGCAGCAGGGCGACGGCGGCGGGCTCCTTGAGCGCGGTGGACAGGGCGTCCTGCATGCTGCGGCCGAGTTCGGCGAGCAGCCCGGCGATCTTCAGCCCGGCCGCCTCGACCGCGACGTCCTCGACGCCCGCGGCGACCTGGGTGGTGGCGGCGGTCCGCACGCCGTCCGCGACGCCGGTGACGGCCTTCCGCAGGCCGCCGAACACCCCGGTCCGCCCGGTACCGGCGTCGGTCTTCGCCGCCGTGGCGACCGTGGCCGCGGTCTGCTGGACCGCGGCGGCCTGTTCCTGGGCCTGCTTGAGTTCGGCGGCCAGGTTCTGCAGGGTGGCGATGATCTCGGCCTTGCAGCTGTCCACGGCCCGCGCGGCGGTGTCGAAGGCGGTGCCGACCAGCCCGACCGCGGTGTGGGCGTCGTCCAGGTGGCCCTTGCCGCCGCCGCTGAAGGTCCGCCAGTAGGCGGTGAAGGACTCGACGGCGTGGCCGGAGTTGTCCGAGGTCACCCGCTGGACGGACTCCCCGCAGCGGCGGGTGAGCCGGTCGGCCTCGGAGCCGAACTCCCGCCAGAGCGCGGCCGTCTTGCGCAGCGCCTCCTCGTCCGCCTGCGGCCAGGGCTGGCCGGTCCTGGCCAGCAGCGGGACCAGTTCCTCGGGCAGTTTCCGGGACACGCGCATCTCCCCCTTCGAGCCGGGCCGCTCAGACCGACATGTCCTTGGGGACGACCGGCGCCGCCCCCGGGGTTGCCGACCCGGCAACCGAGTACACCGCGGGTGACACCCCCGACCCGGACGGGTACGCCCCGGGGTCCGCCTTCGCCCCGAAGCCGTCCGCCGTCGAGGTGTCCGTGTCGGTGGTCCGCTCGGCCATCGCGTGCAGTCCGGCCCCGACCCGGCCCACCCCGCCGGCCAGTCCCTTGAGCCCGCCGAGGAGTTCGCCGTGCGCCGGGCCGTACACGGCGGCGAAGGCGCCGCCCGCCTTGTCCGTGCCCCACGGTGTGCCGAGCGCGGCGAGGCCCTTCTCCAGGGCACCGACGGCCTTGCCCAGCTCGCGCCCGATCCGCTCGAACTCCCGCCCCTCGCCGCGCAGTTCCCACGGCTTGATGACGAACCCGGCGCTGCCGCCGTCGGACGTCCCGGTGCTGCCGCCTGCCATCCCCGTACCTCCCCGTAGCGGACCGGCCGCCATCCTAGGCACGCTCCCGTCCGCCCCGTGCCGACCGCCGGACCTCTTCACCCCGCCTTCACGCCGCCCGGGGCCGGCCCTGAGTCCGGCCCGACGGCGGGCCCGGGGCGTGGCCACCCGCGCGTACGCCCCCGCGAAGCTCTACCCTTGCCGGGTGGCACCAGCAGAAACGTCCAAGAAGAAGGCCAAGGCGAAGCCCCCGGCCTCCCCCGCCCCCGTCGACCTCGCGATGCCGACCCTGCGCCGCGAGATCCCGCGCGACGAGGTCCCGCTCGACTTCCCGCGCGCCTGGGTCGAGTTCGCCGACCCCGCCGACGAGGAGCAGGTCTTCCGCTGCGACCTCACCTGGCTGACCTCCCGCTGGTCCTGCGTCTTCGGCCAGGGCTGCCACGGCATCCGCGAGGGCCGCGGCGAGTCGGACGGCTGCTGCACGCTGGGCGCGCACTACTCGGACGAGGACGACGAGAAGCGCGTCCTGGGGCACGCGGCGCGGCTGACCCCCGAGCTGTGGGAGAACTTCGCCGAGGGCACCGACGCCAAGGGCCGGATCAGGTCCGACGGCGGCATCACCATGCTGGACGAGGACGGCGACCGGCAGACCCGCCGGGTGGGCGGCGCCTGCATCTTCGTGAACAGCCCCGACTTCGCGGGCGGCGCCGGCTGCGCCCTGCACGCGCTGGCCCTCAAGGAGGGCCGCGAGCCGCTGGAGACCAAGCCGGACGTCTGCTGGCAGCTGCCGATCCGCCGCACCTACGACTGGATCGACCGCCCCGACGACACCCGCTACCTCCAGGTCTCCATCGGCGAGTACGACCGCCGCGGCTGGGGCCCGGGCGGCCACGACCTGCACTGGTGGTGCACCGGGGCCCCGGCGGCGCACCAGGGCGCGGAGCCGGTGTACGTCAGCTACCGCCCCGAGCTCACCGAGCTGATGGGCCGGGCCGGCTACGAGGTGCTGGCCCGGCTGTGCGAGGAGCGGATCGCCACCAAGGGCGACCGCAAGGTGGCCCCGCACCCGGCCGACCCTGGCAAGAAGAGCAAGAAGAGCTGACCTGCCCGCCGGCTCCGCCCCACCTGTCGACGGCCCTACTTGTCGATGTCGCCGACCACGAAGAACATCGACCCGAGGATCGCCACCATGTCCGCCACCAGCGTCCCGGGCAGCAGCTCGGTCAGCGCCTGGATGTTGTTGAAGGACGCCGAGCGCAGCTTGAGCCGCCACGGCGTCTTGTCGCCGCGCGAGACCAGGTAGTAGCCGTTGATCCCGAGCGGGTTCTCGGTCCACGCGTAGGTGCTGCCCTCGGGCGCCTTGAGCACCTTGGGCAGCCGCTGGTTGACCGGGCCGGGCGGCAGGGTGGCGAGCTTGTCGAGGCAGGCGTCGGCGAGGTCCAGCGCGTTGAGGGTCTGCTCCAGCAGGCACTCGAAGCGGGCGAGGCAGTCGCCCTCCTCGCGGGTGACCACGGTGAGCACCTGCCGCAGCTCCTCGGAGCCGTACGCGAGGTAGGGCTCGTCACGGCGCAGGTCGAAGTCGAGGCCGCTGGCCCGGGCGATCGGGCCGCTGACCCCGTACGCCTCGGCCTGCGCCCGGGTGAGGACGCCGACGCCGGCGGTGCGGGCGCGGAAGATCTCGTTGCCGAGGACGAGGTCCTCGAAGACCGGCATCTGGGAGCGGACGGTGGCGACGGCGGTGCGGACCCGGCCGAGCCAGCCGGCCGGGAGGTCCTCCTTGAGGCCGCCGACCCGGTTGAACATGTAGTGCATCCGGCCGCCGGAGGCCTCCTCCAGCACGTGCTGGAGGTCCTCGCGGCTGTGGAAGGAGTGGAAGATCGGGGTGATCCCGCCCAGCTCCAGCGGGTAGGAGCCGAGGAACATCAGGTGGTTGAGCACCCGGTTGAGCTCGGCCAGCAGGGTGCGGACCCACACCGCCCGCTCGGGGACCTCCATGCCGAGCATCCGCTCGACGCCGAGGACGACACCGAGTTCGTTGGAGAAGGCGGAGAGCCAGTCGTGCCGGTTGGCCAGCATGATGATCTGCCGGTAGTCACGGGCCTCGAACAGCTTCTCCGCGCCCCGGTGCATGTAGCCGATCACCGGCTCGGCGGTGACGATGCGCTCGCCGTCGAGCAGCAGGCGCAGCCGCAGCACGCCGTGCGTGGCGGGGTGCTGCGGGCCGATGTTGAGCACCATGTCGGTGGTGCCCGCCTCGCCGGTGAAGTTCTCGGCTCCCGCCCCGATGCCGACCGTGGTCTCCCTCATGAACCCAGAGTCTGCCATCCCGGCACCGACTCCAAGCTCTCTGGTACCGACATGTGGACGGCCTGCAGGACCCACCCGAACCCGCCCAGCCCGCCCGGGTCGGTCAGCTCGGCCCCCTCCCCCGCACCGCTCAGCGCCCGCAGGTAGCCCGCCGGGTCGGTGGAGGCCAGCGCGAGCGACGGGCGTTCGCCGCTCACCCCGAGCGCGCGCAGGGCCTCGCGCTGGGTTGTCCACAGGCTGTGGAGACCGGGCGCCGCGATCGAGTCCAGCGCGACGTGCGCGGTGACGTCGCAGGAGCCGTCCGGCACCGGGGCGACCTCCCGGCCGTCCCGGAAACCGGCGTACGTCCCGAACGGCGGCCGCCGACCGGCGGTGTGCCCGTAGTCCACGGCGACGGCCAGTCCGCGCTCCAGCCCGGCCACGGCCCGCGCCCAGGCGGCGTCCCGGGGGCCGCCGAACTCCACCACCCCGCCGGGCTCGGTGACCGGCCACCAGCGCTCGGCCCAGGCCGCGTCCGCCGCCGAGACCGGCTCGCCGAGGCGCTCCTCGCCGGTGGCGGTGTCCACTTCCCGGTAGCGCAGCACGCCGTCCCCGTCCACCTCCCCGGCGTCCAGCGGCACGTTGTCCAGCCACTCGTTGGCGAACAGCAGCCCGGTCAGGCCGCGTGGCAGCGCGTCCGTCCACAGGACTGTGGACGGCAGCCCGGCCGGACGCTCCGCGAGCTCCACGCCGTACGGGCGCAGCCGCGCCAGCACCTCGCCGGGCAGCTCGGCCAGCACGCCGGTCAGCAGTTCCCCCCGCCCGGCCCCGACGTCGACCAGGGCCAGCTCCTCCGGACGGCCGAGGGCCTCGTCAACCTCCAGCAGCAGCCGGGCCACCGCACGGGCGAATCTCGGCGAGGCGTGCACCGAGGTGCGGAAGTGCCCGGCCGGGCCCTCCGGCCTGCGGTAGAAGCCGCCGTCCGGGTCGTACAGGGCCCGTTCCATGGCGGGCGCCCACCGCATCCAAGTCATGGGGCGGGACGCTACCGGGCGTCGGGGAGCCCCTCCCAACCGGAGCCGGGGCTTCTCCGACCTACGGAGTAGGACGGATCGCCCTACCGGCGGACCTGGACACGTCGCGCGACTGCCTAGGCTTGAGACGTGCATCGACTCAACGCCTGGCTCCGCCGTCACCCCATGGTGGTCGACGCCGCCTGGGCGTCGATCGTGCTCTTCCTCGGCCTGCTGCCGAACGCCGACTACGCCGACGGCGGCTGGCGCCTCGACTCCGAGATCCTGGTCGCGGTGCTGCTGCCGCTGCTGATGGTCTTCCGCCGACGCTTCCCCGACCTCACCGTCGCCGCCGCCACCGGCGTCGCCCTCGCCCAGGTGACGACCGACATCGAACCGGGCGGCTCCGCCATCGCCTACCTGGTCTTCGCCTACACCGGTGCCGCCTTCGGCCAGAAGTGGACCTCCCGGCTGGCCCTGGCCGCCGGACTGGCCGCCGGGCCGCTGACGTTCTGGCAGATGAACCCGCTGAGGACGACGGTGCAGGCCGGCGAGGCGCACACCCGCCCGTACAACCTCGCCGAAGCAGTGCTGATCATGGTGCTGATGAGCACCCCGTTCATCCTCTGCTGGGCCTGGGGCCGGCTGACCAGGGTGCGCCGCGCCTACCTGACCGAGCTGGAGGACCGCGCGGCCCGGCTGGAGCGCGAGCGGGACGCCCAGGCCAAGGTGGCGGTCGCCGCCGAGCGCGCCCGGATCGCCCGCGAACTGCACGACGTGGTGGCGCACAACGTCTCGGTGATGATCGTCCAGGCCGACGGCGCCGCGTACGTCCTCGACAACTCCCCCCAGCAGGCGAAGGAGGCGCTCGGCACGATCGCCTCCACCGGACGGCAGGCGCTGGTCGAGATGCGCCGCCTGCTGGGCGTGCTGCGCACCGCCGACACCGCCGAGGAGTACGTCCCCCAGCCGGGCGTCGAGGAGCTGCCGGAGCTGCTGGAGCAGGTTCGTACGGCCGGGCTGCAGGTGGACTACGCGACCTCCGGGCACCCGCGCGAACTGCCGCGCGGCGTCGAGCTGACGGTCTACCGGATCGTCCAGGAGGCGCTGACCAACGTCCGCAAGCACGGCGGCCCCGACGTGCACGCCCGGGTCGCGGTCGACTTCGGCGAACGCGAGCTGGCCGTCCTGGTGGAGGACGACGGGCGCGGCAGCACCGACGAACAGCTGGCCGCCGGCGGAGCGGACGGTCTGGGCCACGGCCTGATCGGCATGCGCGAGCGGGTCGGCATGGTCAGCGGCCACCTCGACGTGGGCCCCCGCCCCGGCGGCGGCTTCCGGATCCGCGCCGTCCTCCCACTCAAGGCCGCACACTGACCCCCCGCCCTCTTTAGGAGCCACCTTGACCATCCGCGTGATGCTCGTCGACGACCAGGAACTGCTGCGCACCGGCTTCCGGATGATCCTCCAGTCCCAGGGCGACATCGAGATCGCCGCCGAGGCCGGCGACGGCGCGCAGGCCCTGGAACTGCTGCGGCACACGCCGGTGGACGTGATCCTGATGGACGTGCGGATGCCACGCCTGGACGGGGTGCAGGCGACCCGCCGGATCTGCCTGGCCAAGGACGGCAGCCCGCTGCCGAACGCCCCGCACGTGCTCATCCTCACCACCTTCGACCTGGACGAGTACGCCTTCGCCGCGCTCAAGGCCGGGGCCAGCGGCTTCCTGCTCAAGGACGTCCCGCCGACCGAGCTGGTGGCCGCGATCCGCGCGGTGCACGGCGGTGACGCGGTGGTCGCCCCGACCACCACCCGCCGGATGATCGACCGCTTCGCCGAGGTGCTGCCCACCCCGCAGAGCGCGCCCGGCTCGGACGTCCTCGGCCCGCTGACCGAGCGCGAGCGGGAGGTGTTCCTGCTGGTCGCCCAGGGCCTGTCGAACAGCGAGGTCGCGGCCCGGCTGGTGCTCTCCGAGGCCACCGTGAAGACCCACGTCGGCCGGATCCTGGCCAAGCTCGGGCTGCGCGACCGGGTCCAGGCCGTGGTGCTGGCCTACGAGGCCGGGCTGATCCGGGCCGGGGCGGCGGACTAGGGGCACCCGCTGGGGCCGCCCGTACACTGGGGCGGTACGTCCGGTACCCGCAGGTGGACTGGAACGGTCATTCAGGACAAGGGTGGGCGCGTGACTTCGTCCGAATTCGCCGACTTCGGCGACCCGAGCGACCCCGGCAACCGACCGGCCCGCCTGGCCGTCGGCGTGGTCGGCACCGGCCGGGTCGGCCCCGCGCTGGGCGCCGCGCTGCAGCTCGCCGGGCACACCGTGGTCGCCGCCTCCGGGGTCTCCGCCGCCTCCCGCCGCCGCGCGGACGCGCTGCTGCCGGGCGTGCGGATCGTCACCCCGCCGCAGGTCATGGCCGCCGCCGACCTGGTCCTGCTGACCGTCCCGGACGACGCGCTGGCCGACCTGGTGGCCGGCCTCGCCGCCACCGGCGCCGTCCGCCCCGGCCAGCTGCTGGTGCACACCTCCGGCGCGCACGGCGTCGGCATCCTGGAGCCCGCCACCCGGGCCGGGGCCCTGCCGCTGGCCCTGCACCCGGCGATGACCTTCACCGGCACCTCCGTCGACCTGGCCCGGCTGGCCGGCTGCCCGTTCGGCGTGACCGCCCCCGAGGAGCTGCGGCCGGTCGCCGAGGCGCTGGTGGTGGAGATGGGCGGCGAGCCCGAGTGGGTGCCCGAGGAGGTCCGCCCGCTCTACCACACCGCCCTCGCGCACGGCGCGAACCACCTGGTCACCCTGGTCGCCCAGGCGATGGAACTGCTGCGCACGGCCGGCGTCGCCGAGCCCGGCCGAATGCTCGGCCCGCTGCTCGGCGCGGCCCTGGACAACAGCCTGCGCTCCGGCGACGCGGCCCTCACCGGCCCGGTCGCCCGGGGCGACGCGGGCACCGTGCGGCGCCATCTGGCGCAGCTCAGTACGGTGTCCCCGGACATCCCGGCGGCCTACCGGGCGATGGCCCGCGCCACCGCGCAGCGGGCGCTCGCCAACGGGACGATCGACGAACCGTCGGCGGCGGCGCTGCTGGACGTACTGAACGAGGAGAAGCCAGATGGCACGCGGTAAGCAGTCGAACAAGCCCCAGCGGACGCCGAAGGTCCACCGGGCCGTCGTCACCCGCACCGTGGACGACTTCGAGGCCGCGTTCTGGCCGGACGAGCAGCCGGTGGACAACGCCGTCGTGATGACCATGGGCGCACTGCACGAGGGCCACGCCGCGCTGATCCGGGCCGCCCGCAAGCAGGTCGGCCGGGAGGGCCGGGTCGCGGTGACGGTCTTCGTCAACCCGCTGCAGTTCGGCCCGTCCGAGGACCTGGAGCGCTACCCGCGCACCCTCGACGACGACGTGCGGCTGGCCGAGGACAACGGCGCCGACGTGGTCTTCGCGCCCTCCGTCGAGGAGGTCTACCCGAACGGCGAGCCGCAGGTGCGCCTGGCGGCCGGCCCGATGGGCGAGCGCTTCGAGGGCGCCACCCGGCCCGGCCACTTCGACGGTGTGCTGACCGTGGTCGCCAAGCTGCTGCACATCACCGACCCCGACTTCGCCTTCTTCGGCGAGAAGGACGCCCAGCAGCTCGCGGTCATCCAGCGGATGGTCGCCGACCTGGACTTCGACGTCGAGATCGTCGGCGTGCCGACCGTCCGCGAGGAGGACGGCCTGGCGCTGTCCTCGCGCAACCGCTACCTCTCCGAGGAGGAGCGCACCCGCGCCCTCGCCCTGTCCAAGGCCCTGTTCGCCGGCCGTGACGTCGCCGCGCAGGGCCCGAAGGCCGTGCGCGAGGCCGCCTCGGCCGTCCTGGACGGCGCCGAAGGTGTCACCCTTGACTACCTCGCCCTGATCGACCCGCACGACTTCACCGAGGCGGCGGACGACTTCCAGGGCGAGGCGGTGCTGGCCGTCGCCGCGAAGGTGGGCTCCACCCGCCTGATCGACAACGTCCGCATCATCGTTCGCTAATCAGGTAACCGGTACGCAATCCCCCTCAGGCATGCACTCACTGGAGGCGTGACCCCATGCTCCGCACCATGCTCAAGTCCAAGATCCACCGGGCCACCGTGACCCAGGCCGACCTGCACTACGTCGGCTCCGTCACGGTGGACGAGGACCTGCTCGACGCCGCCGACCTGCTCCCCGGCGAGCTGGTCCACATCGTCGACATCAACAACGGCGCCCGCCTGGAGACGTACACCATCGCCGGCCCGCGCGGCACCGGCGTGATCGGCATCAACGGCGCCGCCGCCCGCCTGGTCCACCCCGGCGACCTGGTCATACTCATCGCCTACGGGCAGATGGACACGGCCGAGGCCAAGGGCTACGAGCCGAAGATCGTCTTCGTGGACGAGCAGAACCGGATCACCGGCCTGGGCGGCGACCCCGCCGAGGCCCAGGAGGGCACCGGGCTGCTCCGCGGTGACCAGGCGTACGGTGGCGACGGCGCGGCCGCCGCGGCCACGCGCTGAAGGAGCCGCTGAGCCATGTCCGTCACGCATCGCCTCACCGCCCCGGCCCCCGGCTGGACCGCCACCGCCGACGTGGTCGTGGTCGGCTCCGGGGTCGCCGGTCTCACCGTCGCCCTCAACGTCCGCAAGGCCGGCCTGCGGGCCATGGTGGTCACCAAGGCGATGCTGGACGAGGGTTCGACCCGCTGGGCCCAGGGCGGCATCGCCGCCGCCCTGGGCGAGGGGGACACCCCCGAGCAGCACCTGGACGACACCCTGGTGGCCGGCGCCGGGCTCTGCGACGAGGAGGCCGTCCGCACCCTCGTCACCGAGGGCCCGGACGCCGTCCGCCGACTGATCGCCACCGGCGCCCTGTTCGACCGCGCCGAGGACGGCGAGATCCTGCTGACCCGCGAGGGCGGCCACCACCGCCGCCGGATCGCGCACGCGGGCGGGGACGCGACCGGCGCCGAGATATCGCGCGCCCTGGTCGCCGCCGTCCGCGACGACCCCGGCATCGAGCTGATCGAGCACGCGCTCGTCCTCGATCTGCTGACCGACGCCGAGGGCCACGCGGCCGGGCTGACCCTGCACGTGATGGGCGAGGGCCAGCGCGACGGCGTCGGCGCCGTCCGGGCCCGCGCGGTGGTGCTCGCCACCGGCGGCATGGGCCAGGTCTTCTCCGCCACCACCAACCCGGCGGTCTCCACCGGCGACGGCGTGGCGCTCGCGCTGCGGGCCGGCGCCGCCGTCACCGACCTGGAGTTCGTCCAGTTCCACCCGACCGTGCTCTGGCTCGGCCCGGACGCCGAGGGCCAGCAGCCGCTGGTCTCCGAGGCCGTCCGCGGCGAGGGCGCCCACCTGGTGGACGCGGACGGCGTCCGCTTCATGGTCGGGCAGCACGAGCTGGCCGAACTGGCCCCGCGCGACATCGTCGCCAAGGCGATCACCCGGCGCATGCAGGAGCAAGGCGCCGAGCACATGTTCCTCGACGGGCGGCACTTCGGCGCCGAGATGTGGGAGCACCGCTTCCCGACCATCCTGGCGTCCTGCCGCGCGCACGGCATCGACCCGGTCACCGCGCCGATCCCGGTCGCCCCGGCCGCGCACTACGCCTCCGGCGGCGTCCGCACCGACCGGCTCGGCCGCACCAGCGTCCCGGGCCTGTACGCCTGCGGCGAGGTCGCCTGCACCGGAGTGCACGGCGCCAACCGGCTGGCCTCCAACTCGCTGCTCGAGGGCCTGGTCTTCGCCGAGCGGATCGCCGCGGACCTGGCCGAGCGGCACCGCGCCGGCGAGCTGCCCGAGCGCACGGTGGACGTCGCCGCCGCGCGGGCCGCGCGGCCGGTGCCGCTGCCGCCCTCCGAGGCGCGGGCCGAGATCCAGCGGCTGATGTCGCGCGGCGCGGGCGTGCTGCGCTCGGCCGCCTCGATGGCCGGCAGCGCGGCCGGGCTGGCCCTGCTCGCCGAGCAGGCCCACTCGCACATGGCCGAGGAGAAGCCGGCCGACCCCCGGGTGGAGACCTGGGAGGCCGCCAACCTGCTGCTGGTCGCCACCGCCCTGGTCGCGGCCGCCGGGCAGCGCGAGGAGACCCGCGGCTGCCACTGGCGCGAGGACTTCCCCGAGCGCGACGACGCCCACTGGCGGCGCCACCTGATCACCACCCTGACCGCCTCCGGCGACCCCGTCAGCACCCCTGAGGAGCAGTAGAACCATGACCCACTCCCATGAGGAACTCCCCCTGGCCGACCAGGCCGGCGGCTGCGGCGACGGCTGCGCCTGCGGGGACGGCGAGGGCTACGAGACCGGCCTGGACCCGCAGCTGGCCGAGCTGCTGGAGCAGGCCGGGCTGGACCCGATCGAGGTCGAGGACATCGCCACCCTGGCGCTGGCCGAGGACCTGGCCGGCGGCGAGGACGTCACCTCGGTGGCCACCGTGCCCGCCGACGCGGTCGCGACCGCCGACTTCACCGCCCGCCAGGCCGGTGTGGTGGCCGGTCTGCGGGTCGCCGAGGCGGTCGTCTCGCTGATCTGCGAGGAGGAGTTCGAGGTCGAGCGGCACGTCCAGGACGGCGACCGGGTCGAGGCCGGCCAGGTGCTGCTGTCGGTCCGCTCCCGTACCCGCGACCTGCTGACCGCCGAGCGCAGCGCGCTCAACCTGCTCTGCCACCTGTCCGGCATCGCCACCGCGACCCGGGCCTGGGCGGACGCCCTGGAGGGCACCGACGCGGTGGTCCGGGACACCCGCAAGACCACCCCGGGCCTGCGCGCGCTGGAGAAGTTCGCGGTGCGCTGCGGCGGCGGCGCCAACCACCGGATGGCGCTCTCGGACGCCGCCCTGGTGAAGGACAACCACGTGGTCGCCGCCGGCGGCGTGGCCGAGGCCTTCCGGGCCGTCCGGGCCGCGTACCCGGAGCTGCCGGTCGAGGTCGAGGTGGACACCCTGGAGCAGATCCCGCCGGTGCTGGAGGCCGGTGCGGACCTGATCCTGCTGGACAACTTCACCGTCGAGCAGCTGAAGGAGGCCGTCACGCTGGTGGCCGGCCGGGCGAAGCTGGAGGCCTCCGGCGGACTGACCCTGGCCAGCGCGCGCGAGGTCGCCCAGACTGGTGTCGACTACCTGGCCGTGGGCGCGCTGACCCACTCCTCGCCGATCCTGGACATCGGCCTGGACCTGCGCGCCTGACCGTCAGGTCGAGAGCAGCCCCTGCCCCGACCCCGTCCCGACTCGCAGAAAGCGCCCCATGCTCCTCACCATCGACGTCGGCAACACCCAGACCACGCTCGGCCTGTTCGACGGCGAGGACGTGGTGGAACACTGGCGGATCTCCACCGATCCGCGCCGCACGGCCGATGAACTGGCGGTGCTGCTGCAGGGGTTGATGGGCAACCACACCGCGGCCCGGGAGGCCGTGGTGGAGGGCCTGGCGATCTGCTCCTCCGTTCCCGCCGTGCTCCACGAGCTCCGCGAGGTGACCCGCCGTTACTACGGCGACGTCCCCGCGGTGATCGTGGAGCCCGGCGTGAAGACCGGGGTGCACGTCCTGATGGACAACCCCAAGGAGGTCGGCGCGGACCGGATCGTCAACGCGCTGGCCGCCAACCACCTGTACGGCGGTCCGTGCATCGTGGTCGACTTCGGCACCGCGACCACCTTCGACGCCGTCAACGCCCGCGGCGACTACGTCGGCGGGGCGATCGCCCCCGGCATCGAGATCTCGGTCGAGGCGCTCGGCGTCCGGGGCGCCCAGCTGCGCAAGATCGAGCTGGCCCGCCCACGCAACGTGATCGGCAAGAACACCGTCGAGGGCATGCAGTCCGGCATCCTCTACGGCTTCGCCGGGCAGGTCGACGGCCTGGTCGAGCGGATGGCCCGGGAGCTGGCCAAGGACCCGGACGACGTCCAGGTGATCGCCACCGGCGGCCTCGCCCCCCTGGTCCTCGGCGAGGCCACCACCATCGACGTGCACGAGCCCTGGCTGACCCTGATCGGCCTGCGCCTGGTGTGGGAGCGCAACCGGCCCACCGGCTGAGCGGCGCTCAGCGGCCGGGCGTCGGGAAGCCCGGCAGGTTGTACGGGCCGGACGTCGGGAAGCCCGGCGGAGGGGTCCAGCCGGACGCCGGGAGGGCGGGCAGGGTGGTCAGACCGGGCGGCGGGACGGTGAGCTGGGTCTTTCCCGGCGGCGGGGTGGGCGTGAAGTCCTTCCCCGTCACCGGGTCCTTCGGCAACGCCGCCGCGACCTTCTGCCAGCGCGGGTCCTTCACCACTGCGGCGAGCTGGTCCATGGTCAGCGGCGGGTCGGTGCGGGTGATCGGCGCGCCCTGCTCCAACGGCTTGCGGTTCCACTCCTGGAGCATCAGCTGGTACCCGTCCACGGTCAGCTTGGCGGACCAGGTCTTCGAGCCGGCCGGCTCGCCGTCCCGGGTGCCGGCCCGGTAGAGGCGCAGGTGGCCGCCGTCCGGGAGGGTGGCCTCGGTGCAGGCGTCGCCCCCGGCCGTCCCGGACGGGCAGCCGGTGTCGTTGCCGCCCGGGAAACGCGTGATCCAGAACAGGTACTGCACCGGGCCGTGGCCGTCGTCCAGCACCAGCCGCAGCTGCGGGGTGTCGCTCTCGGTGCCCCTGGCCTCGCCCACCGCCACCGTCCCGGACGGCAGGAGTTCGGTGAGCATCTGTTGGAACTCCGGGCCCGAGACCGCGGCGGCGGGCACGGTGCGAGAGGAAGACCCGCACCAGCACGGTGTGCGCGTACCCGGCCGGGTTGTCGATCCGGCGTTTGGTCCCGAACCAGGACGTGCGGTGCCACTGGGCGTAGATCCGCCCGAACGCCTCCTGCACCAGGTCCTCGGCGAGGTGGGTGTCCCCGCCGGCGAGCAGACAGGCCGACCGGTAGAGCGGTCTGGCGCGGGCGGCCGCGAAGGCCTGGAAGTCCTCGTCCCGCCGCCCGCCCCGGGCCGCCTTCTCCTGACCGTCCGGTCGCATCCTGCCCGGCCCCCTCGCTCGTTCTCCCCTGACACCTGGATGACCCGGTGCACCCCGGGCGGCGTTACAGGTGACGGCGAAAGGCTTCTTCGCCGGGCCGAACGTGGAGTGTTCGGCGCGACGTTACCGACAAATCGGATATTCCTCACGTAGTGTCAACCCATGCCTACGCCACACGGATCGCGCGGCGGCATGGCCTTCAGCGCCGACGAAGTCCGCGTGCTGCGCCGAGCCCTCGCCCAAGCCCTGCACCCTGCCGTCCCCATCCACCGCCAGGTGCCCGACCGGACGGCGTTCGCCGGTCCGGGCGCCGAACTGTGGGCGGAGGACGTCCAGGACGCCCTGCGTCTGACCGAGGCGATCGACGAGGCCGTCCAGGAGGGCGGCCGACTGCGCGCCTTCCTGCTCGCCGACCTCGGCCGCTACCGCTCCGCCCTGCCGGGCAGCGCCCCCGGCTACCTGGAGCGCCTGGAGGAGGCCGTGACCGACGGCTACCTGCCCGGCCCCGAGGACCTCACCGCACTGCGCGGGCTGACCCGCCAGCCCTGCGGCCAGGGCGAGCGGGCCCGCCGCTCCCGGTTGGCCGGGCGCTGCCACGCGCTGGCCGAGGCCGCGGTCCGCGAACGGCTCGCCCTCACCACCGGGCAGCCGCGCCACCTGGTGGCCGTACCGAACCCCGCCGCACCCCCGAGCAGTCACCCCACCCCTGTAGGAGGACGGACCACGATGAGCAGCACCGACTCCGGCCCGGAGCAGCCCGCCGCCGCGAAGACCCCGCCCCGCCCGCACCGGATGCCCACCCCGGCCGAGCTCTTCGGCCGCCGGCCCAAGCCGCCGGCCCATCCCGCCCCGCCGACCGACGAGACCCCGGAGGAGATCGAACTCCGCACCGGCACCGGCTGAGCCACCGCACGCCGAGGGGAGACCGTCGCCACGGTCTCCCCTCACGCTTATCCGGTGGCGGAGCACGGTGTACGGCTGGCTACCCTTGTGGGGTGAGCGATCAGAGCCTTTTTCCCGCGACCGACGACCTTCCCGAGCAGATGCGCGTCCGGCGCGAGAAGCTGGACCGGCTCCGGGCGGCCGGTGTCGACCCGTACCCGGTCGGATTCCCCCGCACCACCACCATCGCGGACCTCCGTGCCAAGCACCCGGACCTCGAACCCGACACCGCGACCGGCGAGCGCGCCGGCATCACCGGCCGGGTGATCCTCTCCCGCACCGGCGGCAAGCTCTGCTTCGCCACCCTGCGTGACGGCACCGGCGACCTCCAGGTGATGTTCTCCCTGGACAAGCTGGGCGCCGAGCGGCTGGCGGCCTGGAAGGCCGACATCGACCTCGGCGACCAGGTCGGCGTCGAGGGCGAGGTGATCACCTCCAAGCGCGGCGAGCTGTCGGTGATGGTGGACCGCTGGGAGCTCACCGCCAAGTGCCTGCGCCCGCTGCCGGACAAGCACAAGGGCCTGACCGACCCGGAGGCCCGGGTCCGCCAGCGCTACGTCGACCTGATCGTGAACCCCGAGGCCCGCGAGATCCTGCACCTGCGCAGCAAGGTCGTCCGCTCGATCCGCCGCACCTACGAGGACCGCGGCTTCATCGAGGTCGAGACCCCGATGCTGCAGCCGGTGCACGGCGGCGCCAACGCCCGTCCGTTCAAGACGCACATCAACGCGTACGACATCGACCTCTACATGCGCATCGCGCCCGAGCTGTACCTCAAGCGGCTGGTGGTCGGCGGCGCCGAGAAGGTCTTCGAGATCAACCGCAACTTCCGCAACGAGGGCGCGGACGCCACCCACAACCCGGAGTTCACCTCGCTGGAGTCGTACGAGGCGTACGGCGACTACAACACCCAGGCCGAGCTGATCCGCGAGACGATCGTCAACGCCGCCCGGGACGCCCTGGGCACCACGGTGATCAAGGGCGTGGACGCGCACGGCGTGGAGCACGAGATCGACCTGGCCGAGCCGTGGGAGGAGGTCAGCGTCTACCCGGGCATCTCCGCCCACCTGGGCGTCGAGGTCACCCCGGAGACCGGCGTCGAGGAGCTGCGCAAGCTCGCCACCGACCACGACATCCCGTTCGAGAAGAACTGGGGCCACGGCCAGATCGTGCTGGAGATGGTCGAGCGCCTGCTGGAGGAGAACGCCGTCCGGCCGACCTTCATCAAGGACTACCCGACCGAGGTCTCCCCGCTGACCCGCCAGCACCGCTCGATCGCGGGCGTGGCCGAGAAGTGGGACCTGGTGATCTTCGGCACCGAGATCGGCACCGCCTACTCCGAGCTGATCGACCCGGTCGAGCAGCGCGCCCGCTTCACCGCGCAGTCCCTGCTGGCGGCCGGCGGCGACGTCGAGGCGATGCAGCTGGACGAGGACTTCCTGCGCGCCCTGGAGTACGCGATGCCCCCCACCGGTGGCCTCGGCCTCGGCGTGGACCGCCTGATCATGCTGCTGACCGGCAAGAACATCCGGGAGACCGTGCTCTTCCCGCTGGTGAAGCCGGAGCCCAAGGCTTCCGCCGCGACGGCGGAGAAGACCGAGGAGGAGTGACCTGATGGACTACGTCAGCGCGATCGTGCCGCCGCTGGTCATGGCGATCGGCTTCGGCTTCCTGGTGCGGGCCATCATCCGCAGCCAGGGCGGGGCCCAGAAGGCCAAGGAAGACATCGACTGAGCCCCGGGGCGCCCGGGCCCTCCCGGGCCCTCGGGGGAACGTCCCGGGGCCTTCCCCGCGAGCGAACCCGCGACTGACGCCGTCAGCCGCCCGAGAACGACCCACGCGCCGCCATTCCCGATTCCCGGGGGTGGCGGCGCGCCGGTTTGGCGCACTTCACAAGATTTGCCCCATTCGCTCCCTATCCTGGCGGCACTATGGTCCGGCAACTCGGCGAACTTGAGAACGCCATCATGACCCGGGTGTGGCGGTGGAACCGACCGGTGACGGTTCGCGAGGTTCTCCTGGATCTGCAGTCGGAACGCGAAATCGCGTACACCACGGTGATGACCGTCCTGGACAAGCTGCACAGAAAGGGCTGGCTGCGCCGCGAGAGGGCCGGCCGGGCCTATCGATATGAGCCGGTCTCCTCGCGCGAGGCGTACACGGCGGCTCTGATGAACGACGCGTGGGCCACCAGCGACAATCCCGCGGCGGCCCTGGTGCACTTCTTCGGCCTGATGTCGCCCGAGCAGCGCGAGGCACTCCGGGACGCCTTGCGGGTGGCCGCTCCGTTCCCGTCCGATCCGCCCACCGGGGATTCCGCGCAGGACGCACCGGATAGTGCCGGACCGGATACCGGGGAGACCGCGCCGGGGGCGACGCGATAACGTCCCGCCATGGAGGTCACCATCCGCCGCGCGCGGACCACGGACGTACGGGCCGTACGAGGGCTCATCGACGCCTACTCGCGCGACGGCATTCTGCTGGACAAGCCCACTGTCACACTGTTCGAATCCGTCCAGGAGTTCTGGGTCGCGGAACGCGACGACAACGGCGCGGTGGTGGCCTGCGGCGCCCTGCACGTGATGTGGGAGGACCTCGCCGAGGTCCGCACGCTCGCGGTCGATCCGTCCTGCCGGGGCTTCGGGATCGGGCATCTGCTGCTGGAGAAGCTGGTGCAGACGGCCCGCTGGCTCGGCGTCCGTCGGATTTTCTGCTTGACGTTCGAGGTTCCGTTCTTCGCGAAACACGGTTTCGTCGAGATCGGGGAGCTCCAGGAAACCGATGATGGTACGACAGACCCGGCGGCGATCGCTACGGATGTCTATGAAGAACTCCTCCGCTCGTACGATGAAGGTGTCGCGGAGTTCCTTGACCTGGAGCGGGTGAAGCCCAACACGTTGGGCAACTCGCGCATGCTGCTGCA
Source organism: Kitasatospora sp. NPDC048296 (assembly GCF_043201815.1). NCBI lineage: Bacteria > Bacillati > Actinomycetota > Actinomycetes > Kitasatosporales > Streptomycetaceae > Kitasatospora > Kitasatospora sp. NPDC048296. The sequence goes on along the minus strand of NZ_JBICZB010000029.1, from coordinate 42,621 downwards.
CCTCTGAGCGGCTCCGTGCCGGTCAAGGGTTTGTGTTTTCCGGAGAAAGGCGCTTTCCTTTCCTTAGGCAATGGGTCGTTTAGCGGAAAGGGAAGCCCGTGGCACAGAGGGTGCAGGTCATTCTTGAAGACGATCTCGAGGGCGGTTCGGCGGACGAGACGGTGACGTTCGCGCTGGACGGCGTTGCCTACGAGATCGACCTGAAGAGCGCCAACGCGGACAAGCTGCGCGGTCTGCTGGCGCCCTACGTGGAGAAGGGCCGCAAGCAGAGCGGCCGTCTCGCCGGCGCCCGGCGTCCGGGCCGCGGCACCGCGGCGCGTCCGTCCGGCAGCGCTCCCGACACCGCGAAGATCCGCGCGTGGGCCAAGGAGCAGGGCATGGAGGTCAACGACCGCGGCCGGGTGCCGAGCACGGTCCGCGAGGCCTACGACAAGGCCAACGCGGCCTGACCCCGGCGCCGCCCCGGCCTACCGGAGCGGGTGCGGGGCCCCGGCGGCCGCGCACGGCGCCGACGACACACGCGCGGGGCGCGGAGGAGGCTCCTCCGCGCCCCGCGGCGCACGTCCGCACGGCCGCCGCGCCGTCGGCACCGGGGGCGTCCGGGGCTTCGGGCTCGGGCGGCGGAACAATCACAAGCTGTGCAACGCTGTAGAGGCGAAGCGGTAACACGGACTCCACCGGGACGGCGTACCGGACCTCCCGACCGCCGTTGAACCACCGTCACCACGGCCGGACTTCTCGCCAGGCGAACACCGCCACCGCGGAAACTGCGCGAGAACCGCCCCGATACCGGGTATGAATGCAGGTGGCCGGGTTCTTCGACCCGTCCAGGGGCAGTAAGTGCGACCGGCCGTAGATGGTCCGGCTCCGCCCCGGCGGCTCTTGTTCGCCGATGGCGTAGCGGTTTCCGGTGCATCCGGCCCACCTGTGGGAACACCGATTCCCAGCATCAGGTTGGGATTGGTGTCGGCTGGTCGCGCTGCATCTCGCTCCTCTACCGGGGAGTGAATCCGTGGGCCGCGCCGCTGAGCGGGACTAGCATGCGGAAGGACAGGGCGGGGACGGACCCCGAACTGCCCGACCGCTCTGAGGAGCGATAAACGATGTTCGAGAGGTTCACCGACCGCGCGCGGCGGGTTGTCGTCCTGGCTCAGGAAGAAGCCCGGATGCTCAACCACAACTACATCGGCACCGAGCACATCCTCCTGGGTCTGATCCACGAGGGCGAGGGCGTCGCCGCCAAGGCCCTGGAGAGCCTCGGGATTTCTCTTGAGGCCGTACGCCAGCAGGTCGAGGAGATCATCGGCCAGGGCCAGCAGGCCCCGTCCGGTCACATTCCCTTCACCCCCCGGGCGAAGAAGGTCCTGGAGCTGTCGCTCCGGGAGGCCCTGCAGCTCGGCCACAACTACATCGGCACCGAGCACATCCTGCTCGGCCTGATCCGCGAGGGCGAGGGCGTCGCCGCCCAGGTCCTGGTGAAGCTGGGCGCCGACCTGAACCGGGTGCGCCAGCAGGTCATCCAGCTGCTCTCCGGTTACCAGACCAGCGGCGGCAAGGAGTCGGCCACGGCCGGCGGGCCCGCCGAGGGCACCCCGTCGACCTCGCTAGTCCTGGACCAGTTCGGCCGCAACCTCACCCAGGCCGCCCGCGAGGCCAAGCTCGACCCGGTCATCGGGCGCGAGAAGGAGATCGAGCGGGTCATGCAGGTGCTGTCCCGCCGCACCAAGAACAACCCGGTCCTGATCGGTGAGCCCGGCGTCGGCAAGACCGCCGTGGTCGAGGGCCTGGCGCAGGCGATCGTCAAGGGCGAGGTCCCGGAGACGCTCAAGGACAAGCAGCTCTACACGCTGGACCTGGGCGCCCTGGTGGCCGGCTCGCGCTATCGCGGTGACTTCGAGGAGCGCCTGAAGAAGGTGCTCAAGGAGATCCGCACCCGCGGCGACATCATCCTGTTCATCGACGAGCTGCACACCCTGGTCGGCGCGGGCGCCGCCGAGGGCGCCATCGACGCCGCCAGCATCCTCAAGCCGATGCTGGCCCGTGGCGAGCTGCAGACCATCGGTGCCACCACCCTGGACGAGTACCGCAAGCACCTGGAGAAGGACGCCGCGCTGGAGCGCCGCTTCCAGCCGATCCAGGTCGCGGAGCCCTCGCTGCCGCACACCATCGAGATCCTCAAGGGTCTGCGCGACCGCTACGAGGCCCACCACCGGGTCTCCATCACGGACGCCGCCCTGGTCGCCGCCGCCACCCTGGCCGACCGGTACATCTCGGACCGCTTCCTGCCGGACAAGGCGATCGACCTGATCGACGAGGCCGGCTCCCGAATGCGCATCCGCCGGATGACCGCGCCGCCGGACCTGCGCGAGTTCGACGAGAAGATCGCCGACGTGCGCCGCGAGAAGGAGAGCGCGATCGACGCGCAGGACTTCGAGAAGGCCGCGTCCCTGCGCGACGACGAGAAGCAGCTCCTGCAGGCCAAGGCCAAGCGCGAGAAGGAGTGGAAGGCCGGCGACATGGACGTCGTCGCGGAGGTCAACGAGGAGCTCATCGCCGAGGTCCTGGCCACCGCCACCGGCATCCCGGTCTTCAAGCTGACCGAGGAGGAGACGTCCCGCCTGCTGCGCATGGAGGACGAGCTGCACAAGCGCGTCATCGGCCAGAAGGACGCCATCAAGGCGCTCTCCCAGGCCATCCGGCGCACCCGTGCGGGCCTCAAGGACCCGAAGCGCCCCGGCGGTTCGTTCATCTTCGCCGGCCCGTCCGGCGTCGGTAAGACCGAGCTGTCCAAGACGCTCGCCGAGTTCCTCTTCGGCGACGAGGACGCGCTGATCGCGCTCGACATGTCCGAGTTCTCCGAGAAGCACACCGTCTCCCGGCTGTTCGGCTCCCCGCCCGGATACGTGGGCTACGAGGAGGGCGGCCAGCTGACCGAGAAGGTCCGCCGCAAGCCGTTCTCGGTCGTCCTCTTCGACGAGGTCGAGAAGGCCCACCCGGACATCTTCAACTCGCTGCTGCAGATCCTGGAGGACGGTCGACTGACCGACTCCCAGGGCCGCGTGGTCGACTTCAAGAACACCGTCATCATCATGACGACCAACCTCGGCACCCGGGACATCTCCAAGGGCTTCAACCTGGGCTTCGCGGCCACGGGTGACACCCAGACCGGGTACGAGCGGATGAAGGCGAAGGTCGGCGAGGAGCTCAAGCAGCACTTCCGCCCCGAGTTCCTGAACCGCGTCGACGACATCGTGGTGTTCCACCAGCTGTCCGAGGACGACATCATCCAGATCGTCGACCTGATGATCGCCAAGGTGGACGAGCGGCTCAAGGACAAGGACATGGGCCTGGAGCTCAGCGTCGAGGCCAAGAAGCTGCTGGCCAAGCGCGGCTACGACCCGATCCTGGGTGCCCGTCCGCTGCGCCGCACCATCCAGCGCGAGATCGAGGACCACCTCTCCGAGAAGATCCTCTTCGGCGAGCTGCGGGCCGGCCACATCGTCGTCGTCGACGTCGACGGCGAGGGCAAGGACGCCAAGTTCACCTTCCGCGGCGAGGAGAAGTCGGCCGTCGCGGACACCCCGGCCGCAGTTGCCTCGTCCGGTCCGGACCTGACGAAGTAAGGCAACATTTAACAGACAACTTCACAGCACCGAGCCCCCGGCGTTCGCGCCGGGGGCTCGGTGCGTTCGGGGGCGGAGGACCCCGTCGTCACTGCGGGCCGGGACGGGTGGCTCCGCGGCCGGCTGGTGCGGACACGTCCCACTTCTCAGCAAGGTTTAACCCGCATGCGGTTGACATCCCGTCGGCTGATGTGAAGTCGGCGAGCATAGCGCCGTGCCCATGTCAGGGTCAAGACCTATCTTTTCTGCCCCCACTTCGGTCAAATGACGTCCACCTGTCTTTCATATTGGTTTACCGAGCCTTGGCCAAGAGTCGGCTCGGTCGGGGAGGGCGTCACAACGTTGAAAACCACCAGGAGAACCGCTGCGGTCACGACTGCCGCAGCGGTCATAGTCACGCTCGGCGCGGGCCTGTTCCCGGGCACCGCCGTCGCCGCCGGCGCGGCGCCGGTGCCGAAGGACCCCGCTGACGCCGTCCAGTCCGTCAACACCGAGCACAACATCCCTGGTCCGCTGACCGCGAAGGTGGAGGCCGAGCAGAAGGCCGCCACCGAGCAGCTGCTCGACGGCACCGCCCAGGTCGAGCAGCACAACGGCAGCACCAGCGTGAAGCTCGGCAAGGACAAGTACGTCGAGCTCGCCCGCGAGCGCACGGACAAGATCTTCACCATCCTGGTCGACTTCGGCGACCAGGTGGACAACACCACCAAGACGCCCGACGGCAAGGTCAAGTACGGCGGCGAGCCCGGCCCGAAGCACAACGAGATCGCGCAGCCGGACCGCGCCACCAACAACTCGACCGCCTGGCAGGCCGACTACAACCAGCAGCACTACCAGGACCTGTACTTCTCCAAGGACAAGCCCTCGCTGAAGACCTTCTACGAGAAGCAGTCCTCGGGCCGCTACTCGGTCGACGGCGTGGTCTCGGACTGGGTCCGGGTGCCGTGGAACGAGGCCCGGTACGGCTCGGACTACTGCGGTTCCAACGTCTGCTCCAGCGCCCAGGACCTGATCCGCGACGCCGTCGACATCTGGTACAAGGACCAGCTGGCGAAGGGTCAGACCAAGGAGCAGATCAAGGCGACGCTGGCCTCCTACGACCAGTGGGACCGCTACGGATCGCACCACGACGGGAACTTCAACCAGCCCGACGGGTACATCGACCACTTCCAGATCGTGCACGCCGGTGAGGACAAGTCGGCCGGTGGCGGCAAGCAGGGCAACAAGGCCCTGTGGGCGCACCGTTCGTACGTCTACGGCAACCTGAACGGCCAGGCCGGCCCCGACGGCAACAAGCTCGGCGGCGTCCAGGTCGGTGACTCCGGCTTCTGGATCGGCGACTACACGATGCAGCCGGAGAACGGCGGCCTCGGCGTCTTCGCCCACGAGTACGGCCACGACCTCGGTCTGCCGGACCTCTACGACACCGCGGGCAAGGGCATCGACAACTCGGTCGGCTTCTGGTCGCTGATGTCCTCCGGCTCCTGGCTCGGCGAGGGCAAGGACAGCATCGGCGACATGCCGGACGACCTGGACGCCTGGAGCAAGTACAAGCTCGGCTGGCTGAAGGCGGACCACGCCAAGGCCGGCACCGAGTCGACCCACCACATCGGCCCGGTCGAGTACAACAGCAAGCTCCCGCAGGCGCTGATCGTCGACCTGCCGAAGAAGAGCATCACCACCGACATCAACAAGCCGTTCAGCGGCAACACCGAGTGGTGGAGCGGCAGCGCCGACAACCTCAACGTCACGCTGACCCGGGACATCGACCTGACCGGCAAGACCAAGGCCAGCATCAACGCCAAGGCCTGGTACGAGCTGGAGCCGGACTTCGACTACGCCTTCGGCGAGGTCTCCGCCGACGGCGGCAAGACCTGGACCGTGGTGGACGGCACCTGGAACGGAGCCGCGCTGCCCAGGGAGAACGGCCGCCCGGCCCTCAGCGGCCTGACCGCCGCCTGGGGCGACCTGTCCTTCCCGCTGGACGCCTACGCCGGCAAGCAGATCAAGTTCCGCTACCACAACACCACCGACGGCGGCCTGCACTACCGCGGTCTGGCGGTGGACGACATCTCGGTGACCGCCGACGGCGCCACCGTCTTCAGCGACGACGTCGAGAAGGGTGACAACGGCTGGGCCACCGACGGCTTCACCCGCTTCGGCGGCTCGTACACCAAGGACTACGCGCAGTACTACATCGCGGAGAACCGGCAGTACGTGTCGTTCGACCAGACCCTGAAGACCGGCCCGTACAACTTCGGCTTCGGCGCCGACAAGCCGAGCTGGGTCGAGCACTACGCGTACCAGCCCGGTCTGCTGATCTGGTACTGGGACGAGTCGCAGACCGACAACAACGTCAGCGCCCACCCGGGCCAGGGTCTGATCCTCCCGGTCGACTCGCACCCGGCCCCGCTGAAGTGGACCGACGGCACCCTGATGCGTCCGCGCATGCAGGGCTTCGACTCCACCTTCGGCTCGCGTCGCGTCCCGGCGCTGACGCTGCACAAGAACGGCGTCGAGACGGTCATCCCGAAGTCCAAGGGCGTCGACGAGTTCAACGACCTGAAGTCCTGGTGGTCGAAGGACAACCCGTACAGCGGTGTTGACGTCCCGAAGACCGGCACCAGCATCGAGGTCGAGAACGAGTCCGCGAACTACCTGGAGACCTGGATCCGGGTCCGCCCGGTCGACAACTGATCGTCCTGACGGTCAGGCCGTGATCAGACGGCGCTGAAGTCTCCATGTCCGGCCCGTCCCGCAAGCGCGCGGGGGCGGGCCGGATTTCCTTTGCGCCGCCCTTGCGGCGCGTCTGGCGCCCCTTCGGACCCCGGGGCCGGGCGGCGGTCCGTCGGGGCGGATCCGGGTGGATCGGGTCTGTCGCCGACGATCCGATCTCATGATCGTTACTCCGTCGGCTTGAATCTCCGGCGCCGTGCTGACTACACGCCGTAGTACGTCACCGCGTTTGGGACTCCGCTCGGTGACGGTTGAAGCTGAGTGCTCCCCCGCTCAGCACGCGCCCGACCGGGCGCCTCGTGCTGCCCTCCGCACGACCGTGAGGTACGTCAGGCGATGTCCACCCTCCCGCCCGCGGGGCCGGCCCGGCCCCGGCACGCCACCCTGTCCGGCAGCCGGCAGCGGGCCGAGCGCGACCACACGGTGCTCTCCGCCGGGGCGGCCGCGGTCCTGCTGGCGAGCTCGGTGCTGCTGGCCGCGCCGGGCAGCGCCTCGGCGCAGACCGTGCGGCCGACCACGCCGGGCAGTTCGGCCTTCACGGCTCCACAGGCGGCGGTACCCAACCCGGGCCTGGTCCAGGTGGCCGGCCCCAGCCCGTACAAGCTGCCCGACGACGCCGCCTCGGCGCAGGCGTTCGTGGCGGTGGCGCCCAACCTGCTGCCGGCCGCGGCACCCGCCGCCACCCCGGAGCCAGTGCCGGAGCCGGAGCCGGAGCCCACACCGGCCCCCGCTCCCGTACCCGGCTGGTCGGCCCCGGTGCCGGACGCGCCGACCAGCAATCCGTACGGGGTGGCCGATTCCGAGTACGCCGCCGGGTACCACACCGGGGTGGACTTCGCGGTCGACCCGGGCACCCCGGTGCTGGCGGTCGGCGACGCGACCGTGGTCTCGGCCCGCTGGGACGGCGCGTACGGCAAGGAGGTCGTGCTGCGGCTCACCGACGGGCACTTCGCGCAGTACGCCCACCTGTCGGCGCTGTCGGTCTCGCGGGGCGACCACGTGCCGGCGGGCGAGCGGGTCGGGCTGTCCGGGAGCACCGGCAACTCGACCGGGCCGCACCTGCACTTCGAGATCCGCACCAGCAACCGCTACGGTGCGGTGATCAACCCGATCGCCTACCTCTCCGGACACGGCGTCACGGCGTTCTGAGGCGTGGCGCTCAGCCGGTGACGCGGGGGTGGATCCGGCCGCCGATCTCCAGTGCGATGTCCCGGGCCGCCTCGAGCGCCTCGTCCAGGCTGGCCGAGGGCAGCTTCTCGCCCCACACGTTCTCGGTGCGGTCGCAGTCCGTGGCGTCCTGCTTGAGCAGGAAGAACGCCGAGTGGACGCTGAACAGCGCCATCGCGGCCCGCAGCCGCTCGTGGAAGTCCGCGTCCGGCCCGTGCACCAGCTGCATCATGGTGATCACGCGGTCCCGGAAGGCCACCCCGGCCGGGGAGTCGCGCAGCGCGGGCTGGTTCTCGTGGAAGAAGCGCAGCAGCGGCGCCCGCTCAGGCATCCCGTCCGCGTAACGGCGGATCAGCTCGTCGCGCATCTCCGGGCTCCAGGTCTGCTTCCGGCCCCACTCGATGGTCTCGTCGATCGGCGCGGCCATCCGCTCGACGATGCCCAGGACGATGTCGTCCTTGGTCTTGAAGTGGTAGTAGAGCGCGGCCTTGGTGACGCCCAGGCGGTCGGCGATCTCGCGCAGTGAGGTCTGCTCGTAGCCCTGCTCGGAGAAGAGCTCCAGCGACACCTCGATGATGCGAGCCCGGGTGTCGCTGCGGGGGCTGTGCGGAGTGCCCATGGCCTGCCTCATGACTGCGTCGGTGACTGCTGCGGACCCCGGGATGGCATCCGCCCCGGGCTCATTCTCCCTGCCCAGATGGCCGATCGGAAAACTGGCTTGACGACCGGCTAGGAAACAACTTACCGTACCGACGATCGATAAACTAGCCGGGCGACAAGTAAGTGATCGCCGCACGGCGCGACGAACGTCCGAAACACCCCTCCGGGAGACCCCACCCCATGTCACAGTCCAAGACCGCCGGCCCGGCACCGGAGGACAAGACGGCCGAGGAGGAGCAGCCGCGGTCACCCCGCGAGATCCGCCTCGTGATGGTCGGCTTGGTCGTCACGATGCTGCTGGCCATGCTCGACAACCTGATCGTCGGCACCGCGATGCCGACCATCGTCGGTGACCTCGGCGGCGCCGAGCACCTGTCCTGGGTGGTCACCGCCTACACCCTGGCCACCGCCGCCTCCACGCCGATCTGGGGCAAGCTCGGCGACCTCTACGGCCGCAAGGGCATCTTCCTCACCTCGATCGTGATCTTCCTGGTGGGCTCGGCGCTGTCCGGCCTGTCGCAGAACATGAACGAGCTGATCGGCTTCCGCGCCCTGCAGGGCCTCGGCGCCGGCGGTCTGATGGTCGGCGTCATGTCGATCATGGGCGCGCTCGTCCCGCCGCGCGACCGCGGCAAGTACCAGGGCATGTTCGCCGCGGTGATGGCGCTGGCCACCATCGGCGGCCCGCTGGTCGGCGGCTTCATCACCGACCACCTGAGCTGGCACTGGACCTTCTACATCAACCTGCCGCTCGGCGTGATAGCCCTCGCCGTCGTCGTCGTCACCCTGAAGCTGCCGAAGGTCCGCAACAACGCCCGGATCGACTACCTCGGCGCGATCCTGCTCACCGTCGGCATCACCTCGCTCGTGCTGATCACCACCTGGGGCGGCCAGCAGTACGCCTGGGGCTCCAAGGAGATCCTCGGCCTGGCCGCGCTCTCCGCCGCCTCGCTGATCACCTTCTGCTACGTCGAGCAGCGGGTCGACGAGCCGATGCTGCCGCTGAGCCTGTTCAAGAACCTGAACTTCACCCTGGTCTCGATCATCGGCTTCATCGTCGGCTTCGTGATGTTCGGCTCGACCGTCTTCCTGCCGCTCTACCAGCAGATCGTCCAGGGCGCCTCGGCGACCAACTCCGGCCTGCTGCTGATGCCGATGATGTTCGGCATGCTGGTCGTCTCGCTGGTGGTCGGTCAGACCGTCACCAAGACCGGCAAGTACCGGATCTTCCCGATCATCGGCACCATCGTGATGACCGGCGGCCTGATCCTGCTCTCCACCATGGGCACCGAGACCAGCAGGTTCACCTCGGCCTGCTGGATGATCGTGCTCGGCGCCGGCATGGGCTTCCTGATGCAGATCACCATGCTGGTCTCGCAGAACAGCGTCGAGCTCAAGGACATGGGCGTGGCCAGCTCCACCGCCACCCTGTTCCGCACCATCGGCGGTTCCTTCGGTGTCGCGCTGTTCGGCGCGCTGTTCAACAACCGGGTGACCGACACCATGAAGGAGCGGCTCGGCGAGCACGCCTCGTCGGGCGGCGGCGTGAAGGACCCGGGCCAGATGAGCCCGGCCGCACTGCGCAAGCTGCCCGAGGCCGTCCAGGACGCCTACCACCACGCGGTGTCCAACGGCATGCACACCGTCTTCCTGTGCGGCGCCGGGGTGGCCGTGATCGCCATCGCCGCCGCGGTGTTCCTGCGCGAGGTGCCGCTGCGCGGTGCCGGCAAGGACGAGAAGCCGGCCGAGTCCTCGCTGGAGGCGGCGGCCGTCTGACGGTCCCGCTTCGAACGGCGCCCCCGGGAGGTTCTCCTCCCGGGGGCGCCGTTCTGTTGCCTGCCGCTGTTGCCTGCCGCTGTCACCTACCGCTGTTACCTACCGCTGTTCGCTACTGCGGGAGCCGGTAGACACCCTGTTCGACCGGCTCGACCAGGCCGTCCGCGACCAGGCCGTCCAGGGCCCGGGCCCGCTGCACGGCGTCCGGCCAGACGACGTCCAGGCGGGCCTGGGGAACCGAGCCGTGCGCCTCGCGCAGCACCGCGAGCAGTTTGCCGCGCACCTGGCGGTCCGTCCCCTCGTAGGACTGGCCGCGCCGGGCCGGGCCCTCGTACGCGGGGCGGCCGGCCCGCTGCCAGGCGCAGCCGGCGAACAGCGGGCAGTCCCCGCACTCCGGGCCTCGGGCGGTGCAGACCAGCGCGCCCAGCTCCATCACGCCGACCGCCCAGGTGGCGGCGGTCTCGGCGTCGTCGGGCAGCAGGGCGGTCGCGGTACGGCGCTCGGCGGCGGTGGTGGCCTGGGCCGGGTACTCGACGCCGGTCACCGCGCGGGCGAAGACCCGGCGGACGTTGGTGTCCAGCACCACGTGCCGCTGGCGGAAGGCGAAGGAGGCGACCGCGGCGGCGGTGTACTCCCCCACCCCGGGCAGCGAGAGCAGGGTGGCGTGGTCGTCCGGGACCTCGCCGCCGTGCTCCTCGGTGATCGCCACGGCGGCCGCGTGCAGCCGCAGCGCGCGTCGGGGGTAGCCCAGCCGGCCCCACATCCTGACCGCCTCGCCGGACGCCTCGGCGGCGAGGTCGGCCGGGGTGGGCCAGCGGGTCATCCAGGCCTGCCAGGCGGGCAGCACCCGCTTCACCGGGGTCTGCTGGAGCATGAACTCGCTCACCATGACCGCCCAGGGCGTCGCGTCGGGGGTCCGCCAGGGCAGGTCGCGCTTGCTGGCCTCGTACCAGTCGAGGACGGTCGAGTGCAGCAGCGGCAGGGGCATCGGCAGCCGGGGGGCGGGGACGGCGGCGGTGGTGTCGGCAGTCATGGCCCTTCGATCCTCCCATGCCGGGGAACGCGACCGAAGTGGAGGATTCGGCTCCGGACGGGCCGGAAATCGCCCGGAAAGCCGGTCCGGGGGCTCCCTCGAACGGCTCAAACGGCGGATCATGTGAAGGAAGGGACGACTGTGCGGTGTTGGTGGAGCACTAGCCACACACAGTCTCGTAGAGTTTGATCGTGCCCTCTCTGCGTCAACCCGTGGGACCGCTGCCGGCCTCGATCTACTGGCGTCGGCGCATCGTCGTGCTCGCCGCCGTCGCGGCGGTCATCGCCCTGATCGCCTGGCTGATGACCGATCAGGGCGGGGGCGGTGACGGCGGCTCACCGAACAAGGCCGCACAGGCCGTACCACCCCAGTCCCAGAGCCAGTCCCCCGCGCAGGCGATCACGCCAGGCGCCTCCCCGAGCGGCCCCGCGGCACGCCCGGGCGGCGGCACCGGGGGAACCGGCGGCCCGGCCAGCGGCGGCGGCAGCGAGGTCGGCCTCAGCGGCGGCTCCGGCGGCGGTGCCAACCCGGCGCCGGCGGGCGGCTCCGGTGCCGCGGGCGGGTCCGGTGGTTCCAGCGGTTCCGGCGGGTCCGGGAACGGCGGGGCGTCCGGCGGGTCGGGCGGTGGGGCTCCGGCGGTGAACACGCCCGAGGTGATGGCCCTCCCGATCTGCACCTCTTCGCAGGTGGCCCTGGAACTGAGCCCCAGCCAGAACCCCTACCAGCCCAAGGACAAGCCGAAGCTGGCCCTGACGGTCAAGAACTCCGGCGCCAACTGCCGGGTGGACCTGGGCCGCACCACCTCCGTTCTCACGGTCAGCGGCAACAACAACGACCGGGTCTGGTCCTCCGGGGACTGCCCGCCCGACAAGGGCAGCATCTGGGTGCAGATCCCGGCGAACAGCAACCAGACCGAGACCTTCACCTGGGACCGCAGCCGCAGCAAGCCGCAGTGCGCGACCGCCGACCAGACGGCGCCGCCGAACGGGACCTACGTGGTGCTCGCGGAGCTCACCGGGCTCTCGGGGGACAAGGTGTCGGCGCGGACGTCGATCCGACTGGACGGCTGAGAATCAGTCAACTCGCTTCGGAGCCCCGGTCGCAGGTGCGACCGGGGCTCCGGCGTTCCCGGGCCCCGGAAACGCGGAACGGCCCCAGGGGAAGCGTTTCTCCCGGGGCCGTTCGCCGATTGCGCGCCGGTCAGACGTAGCGCTCCAGGATGGACGATTCGGCAAGGCGGGACAGGCCCTCGCGGACCGAGCGGGCGCGGGTCTCGCCGACGCCCTCGACCGTCTGCAGGTCGTCGATGCTGGCGGCGAGCAGCTTCTGCAGGCCGCCGAAGTGCTCGACCAGGCGCTCTATCACCGTGTTCGGCAGGCGCGGGATCTTCGCCAGCAGGCGGTAGCCGCGCGGGGAGACGGCGGCGTCCAGGGACTCCGGCGAGCCGGAGTAGCCGAGCGCCTTGGCGACCGTCTGCAGGTCCAGCAGCTCGGCGTGGGTGAGCGCCTCCAGGTCGGCCAGCACCTCGGTGACCGTCCGGCCCTTCTTGGCGGCCCGCTCCGGGAAGTAGTCCCGGGCGACCAGTTCGCGCTCCGGCTCCACGCCCGCGATCAGCTCGTCCAGCTGGAGCGAGAGCAGCCGGCCGTCGATGCCGAGCTCCAGCACGTAGCCGGCGATCTCGGTGGCGATCAGCCGGACCATCTCCAGTCGCTGGGCCACGGCCGTGACGTCCCGGACCGTCACCAGGTCCTCGATCTCCAGCGCGGAGAGCGTGCCGGCCACCTCGTCCAGGCGCAGCTTGTAGCGCTCCAGGGTGGCCAGCGCCTGGTTGGCGCGGGACAGGACCGTGGTCGAGTCCTCCAGGACCCGGCGGGTGCCGTTGACGTACATCGCGATCAGCCGCATCGAGTGCGAGACCGCGACCACCGGGTAGCCGGTCTGCCGGTTGACCCGCTCGGCGGTGCGGTGGCGGGTGCCGGTCTCGTCGGTGGGGATGGTCGAGTCCGGCATCAGGTGCACGCCGGCCCGGACGATCTTGGTGATGTCCTTGTCGAGCACCACGGCGCCGTCGAGCTTGCACAGCTCGCGCAGCCGGGTGGCGCTGAACTCGACGTCCAGGACGAAGCCGCCGGTGCACAGCGACTCGACGGTCTTGTCGAAACCCAGCACGATCAGGCCACCGGTGTTGGCCCGCAGGACCCGCTCCAGGCCGTCACGAAGCGCGGTACCGGGCGCGATGGCGGTGAGGGAGGCCCGCAGCAGGGCCTCCTCACGGGAGGCCCTGTCCGCCCCCCGGTCGCTGGCTGCCACGTGACTCCTCCGGTCGACCCCGTGCCGCGCGCCTCGCGCCGTGCGCCGGTCCGCGGTCTGTTGCTCTGTCGCTCAGTACCGCTCCGGTACTGCCTTCTGGCCAATGAGACTGGGGAGAGTCTAACTGCGTGCGGCTTCGGCAGGGCTTGGGTCAGCGCAGTTCGTCGGAGTCGAGCGGCTCCCAGCCGTCCATCAGCTCCTCCGGGTAGGCCGGGACCTTCGCCGCGCGGGGCGCCGGCGGCGCCGACGGGGCCTCACCACGCCCCTCGCCGCGCGGCTTGGCGGCGGCCCGGTGGCGGCCCGGGATGGCCCGCAGCGCCTCGCCGATGTCGGCCACCTCGACCACCTTCATGCCCGGCGGCACCTTGCCCGGGTCCGGCGGGACCAGGGCGTGGGTGAAGCCCAGCCGGTGCGCCTCGGCGAGCCGCCGCTGGACACCCGTCACCCGCCGCACCTCGCCCGCCAGGCCGACCTCGCCGATCGCCACCAGGTTGCTGGGCAGCGGGGTGTCCGTGGAGGAGCTGGCCACCGCGAGCGCGACCGCGAGGTCCGCGGACGGCTCGGTCAGCTTCACCCCGCCGACCGTCGCGGTGTAGATGTCCTGCTTGCCGAGCTTCACCCCGCCGTGCCGCTCGACCACGGCCAGGATCATCGCGATCCGGGGCGACTCCAGGCCCGAGGTCGTCCGGCGCGGGGACGGGATCTGCGAATCCACCATCAGCGCCTGCACCTCGGCCACCAGCGGGCGCTTGCCCTCCAGGGTGACGGTGAGGCAGGTGCCCGGGACGGGCTTGTCACGCCTGGTCAGGAAGAGGCCGGAGGGGTCGGCCAGGCCGACGATGCCCTCGTCGTGCAGCTCGAAGCAGCCCACCTCGTCGGTGGCGCCGTAGCGGTTCTTGACCCCGCGGATCAGCCGCAGCCGGGCGTGCCGGTCGCCCTCGAAGCTCAGCACCACGTCCACCAGGTGCTCCAGCAGGCGCGGGCCGGCGATCTGGCCGTCCTTGGTGACGTGGCCGACCAGGAGGGTCGCCATGCCGCGCTCCTTGGACGTCCGGATCAGCGCGCCCGCCACCTCACGGACCTGGGCCGGGCCGCCGGGGGCGCCGTCCAGCTCGGCCGAGGCGATGGTCTGCACCGAGTCCAGGATCAGCAGGCCGGGGTTGACCGCCTCGATGTGCCCGAGCACCGCGCCGAGGTCGGACTCGGCGGCGAGGTAGAGGTGCTCGGAGAGGGCGTTGATCCGGTCCGCCCGCAGCCGCACCTGGCCGGCCGACTCCTCGCCGGTGACGTAGAGCGTGCGGTGCTGGGCGGTGGCCGCCTTGGCCGCGACGTCCAGCAGCAGGGTGGACTTGCCGACGCCGGGCTCACCGGCCAGCAGGACCACCGCGCCGGGGACCAGGCCGCCGCCGAGCACCCGGTCCAGCTCCGGCACACCCGTCGAACGGGCCGTCGCGACCTGGCCGTCCACCTGGGCGATCGGACGGGCGGGCGCGCTGACCGGGCCCGCCGCCGTGGTGCGGATCGGCACCGCGCCGTACTCCTCGACCGTGCCCCAGGCGTTGCACTCCGGGCAGCGGCCGACCCACTTGGGCAGCTGGTTGCCGCACTCGGTGCAGCGGTAGGCCGGGCGCGGCTTGGCGGTGGTCTTGGAACGCGGAGGCATGCGGCCCACCGTAGCGCCTGGGTACGACAACGCCGGTCCTCGCTGCGGGACCCACACAGATGGGCGATGCCGTTACCCGAAAGAAGTACATACCCGGTGAATGGCGGGGCCTGGCGGTCCGGTGTCCCTACCGTCGGACGGGTGACAACGCGAACTGTTGGGGCCGGACCCGGGTCGCAGGCCGCCGCCGTCCTCGCGGCGTACGACCGGCAGACGGACGGCCTGTTCACCTACTGCCTCTCGGTGCTGTGCGAGCACGACGCGGCCGCCGACGCCCTGCGCGAGGTCGGCGAACTGGCCCGGCGGCACGGCGGCCGACTGGCCGAACCCGGGCTGGTCCGGGCCTGGCTGTTCTCGCTCGCCCGCTACTGCTGCCTGCGGCGACTGGCCGACGGCGGCGCCCGGGAGCCCGGGCCGGAGCCCGGCGAGGCCGAGGCCGCCCGGCGGCGCCGCGAGCTGGCCTCGCTCGCCTGGCCGGAGGCGGCCGGAACGAACCCGGAGCAGCGCGAGGCGCTGGAGCTGTCCGTCCGCCACCGGCTCACCCCGCTGGAGGTGGCGGCGGTGCTGGGTCTGCCGTTCGACCGGACCCGGGAGCTGCTCGCCGCCGCCGAGACCGAGGTCGCCCGGACCAGGGCGGCGCTGCTGGTGCTCGGGGTGGGCAGCTGCCCGGAACTGGACCGGCTCGGCGGGGCCGGGGCGGAGTCCTGGCGGGACTGGGTGCTCGGGCCGGCGCTGCGGCGGGAGCTGGTGCAGCACGTGGTGGACTGCCCGACCTGCCGGGGGACGGCGGAGCGGGTGGCGGCCGGGGAGGCGGCGGAGGGCGCGGCGGGACTGTCGGGGCTGCCGCTGCTGAGTGCGCCTGCTCCGGGTTCGTCGGTGTCCTCGGTGTCCGCGGTGTCCTCGGTTTCCTCGGCGGACGGGGTGGGGTACCTGCCGTCGGCGGGTGCGGCCGGTGCGGCGGGGCGGCGGGGCCCGGCGGTCGCCGAGCCCGGACTGCGGTTCGACCACGGCGGCTTCCCCCGGCACCGGGCGCCGGACGCGGGCCGCGGCCTGGCGGTCCGGCGGCGGGTGGTGACCACCGGGGTGGTGGCGGCGGTGCTGGCGGCGCCGGTGGTCGCGCTCTGGGCCGGGCACCGGGGCGGCGGGTCGGGGTCGGCGGCCTCGGTCTCGGCGGTGCGGGTGGACGAGGCCGGACGGGAGGCCGGGCAGCGGCCGCAGCCGTGGTCGGCGGGGGCCGCCGGTGGCACCGAGGGAGCGGGGATGCCGGGGCTGGAGCTCGCGGGCGCGGGGGTGGGGCCCGGTGGTTCGGCCGGTTCGGGTGGTGCAGAAACGTTGCTGCCGGGCTTTCCGCGGCTCAGCTTCCAGGGCCCGCTGGTCCCGGTCCCGGGCCGGGGCGCGACCCCCCTCAGCAGCCCGGCCCTGGTCGCCGCCCCGGCCCCCTCGGTCGAACAGGTCGCCGCCCCGGGGACGGGCCCGGCCGGCCGGGCCCCCGCCGGACTGCTCACCGTCGAGGCCGGCGAGTACGGCAGCCGCACGGTGCTCACCCTCACCAACTCCGGCACCACGGAGATCCGTTGGCACGCCGTGACGGACGCTGCCTGGCTCCGGCTCAGCCGCGACTCGGGGACGCTGGCGCCGGGGCAGCGGATCACCGTGATCGTCACCGTGGACGAGGACCTCGCGCCCACCACCCCCTGGACCGCCCGGATCGCCCTACCGCCCTCCCAGGCGGTGGTCACCCTGGAAGGCGGCCCGCAGAACCGGGGCGGGTCGGCGTCCTCCTCGGCGGAGCCGCCGTCGACACCGAGCGGTACGGCGTCGCCCACGGGCACCGCGACGGCAACGGCCACGGGATCGGCATCGGCATCGGCATCGCCGAGCCGGACAGGGGCACCCTCACCGTCGGGCTCCAGCTCTCCGACGACGCAGCCCTCGCCCTCCGGGCCGCCGACCGGCACGCCGAGGCCGTCGGCGACCCCGACCGGCAGCGCCTCCCCGCACCCGACCGGCACGGCGACGGCTTCGCCGTCAGGGCACTGACGGGGGCCGGCTCCAACGGTCGGCGAGGCGGTTGAGCGGACTCGCGGACGGATGCGGGGCGGACGCGAAGGCGTCCGCCCCGCCCGTCCCCGCGAGGTCGGAGCTGTCCCCGTTCGAAGGGGCGGGGCCGGCTTGAGACGGGCCCGACACCACCCGCCCGACTCCGCGGGCACGAGCACGAAAGCAACCACCCGCCGGACCGGGAGACGGCCGGCCGGCCTCGCCCGGTGAATCCGGGAGAGGTGCCGTCCACCTGCGGCCGGGGGCGCGCGGGTCAGGTGCGGTGGATCGGGGGGATCTGGTAGGTGCCGTCCAGGACGGTCGGCTTGGGTTGGTAGAGGCGGATGATCGGGCGGAACTCGCCGTGGGGGGTGGGGAGCCAGTTGGCGGCGGTCGTGGGGTCCTCGGGTTGGTCGTGTTGGAGGGTGAGGGTGAGGGAGCCGTCGTCGCCGTAGACCAGGCCGGGGGTTCGGTCGCCGATGGAGTAGCGGTCGACGGGGTTCTCGACCAGGTAGTAGTCGGGGACGGAGTACATGGTGACGGACCAGAAGGCCTCGGCGGGCGGGGGCTGGTCGAAGCGGAGGGTGTAGCTGTTGGCGCCGGTGAGCGGGCGGCCGTCGGAGTCGTCGTAGGTCGTCGCGTACGAGGCCTCGTAGGCGTGGTTGCCCCAGAGACCGGCACGGGCGGCGGCGGCCCGGCTGAGGTAGGCGGCGCGGCGGTCGGGGATGCGCCACTCGGGGTCGTGGAGGGTGCCGGGGCCCAGGTGGTCGAGGTTGTAGTCGAAGAGGTGGAGCGCGGAGCGCCATTCGCCGGGCGGGTGGTCCTCGGGCGGGCGGGTGGCGTCCTCGACCCGTTCGCGTCCGGCGGCCAGGCCCTTGGCGAGTGCGAGGGTCCAATCGGCGGCGGCCGCGCGGTAGGGCGAGGCGCCGTCGTCCAGCAGGCCGAGCGGGGCGAAGCGGCGCTGGTACTCGATGTCGGGGGTGGCGGGCGGGAAGGCCTGCATCCACACCCGCAGGCGTTCGAAGAAGGCCAGCCGCTCGGGGACGTCCGGGTCGGGCTCGGGCAGTCCGGCGACCAGGCCGCCGGGCTCGGGCAGTCCGGCGACCAGGCCGCCGGGCTCCAGCGGTTCCAGGACCAGCCCGGCCTGCAGGGCCTTGACCCGGGGCAGGTCGCCCGGTCCGGCGCAGGCGAAGCGGCCGACGACGGTGCCGACGGTGGTCGGCAGCTCGATCACCCGGCTCGGGTCGGACGGGGTGCCGTGCCAGTCGGGCGGGACGATCAGCCAGGTCTGGGCGTCGGTGCCGGTGGCGCGGCGTCCGAGGTAGGCGACGTTGTCCGTCCAGGCGTCGATGAACTGGAGCACGTAGTAGGCGCCGGCGGTGTCCGGGACGTGCAGGACCAACGGGCCTTCGGAGAGGTCGAGTTGGGCGATCGAGTAGATCGTGTCGTTGTTGACCGAGACGAACTGGTCGCCCGGGCGGGCCAGCCGGGTCGCGTGGCTGAAGTGGTTGAACTGCTCCGCCGGGAGGGTGCCCAACCCGCCCTTGGCGAAGCGCTCGACCATGGTGAGGGCGGCGACGAGCGGGTAGCCGTAGACGTAGGCGTCGGCGGCCAGGGCCTCCAGCTCGGGCTGGTTCATCGGTGGTCCTTCGTACGGTCGGTCGGGGACGGTCCGGGGGCGGGGTGGTCAGCGCGGGTCGAGCGGCGGGAGCCGCCAGCGGCCGTCCAGGACGGACGGGTCGGGGCCGTAGAGCCGGATCACCACGGTGAACGGGCCGTCGGGGGCGGGCAGCCAGTTGGCGGAGTGCTGGGCGTCGGCGGGGCGCTTGTGCTGGACGTAGAGGGTGAGTCCGCCGTCCGGGTCACGGACCAGGTCCGGGGTGCGGTCGCCGATCGAGTAGCGGTCCAGGGTGTTGTCGACCAGGTGGCGCCCGGGCAGGGCGTACATCGTGGTGGACCAGAAGAAGCGGGCCGGGGGCAGGTCGTGCGGGCCGAAGCGGATCACGTGGTCGCGGTCGCTGGCGTTGGGCGGGCGGTGGCCGGCGGCGTCGGCGGTCCAGCTGCCGGACCAGACCTCTTCGGCGGGCAGCCCGGAGCGGCCGAGCTTCGCGCCGAGCGCCTGGCGCAGGAAGTCGGCACCGATCCGCTCGCGGGTGCCGAACAGGGCGGTCGTGTCGTGGAGTTCGGCGGCGGCACGCTCCAGCCGGGCCCTGCCGTCGGCGATGCCGCGTTCGATCTCGGCGCGGACGTCCAGCGGGAGAGTGGCGGGCTCGAACTCGCCTCGGCCGTCGACGCCGAGGTCGGCGAGGCGGCCGCGCAGGTCGACCTCGGCGGGCGGGAGCGGGGCGGCGCCCGGCCGCGGGCCGGTCAGCGGGAAGAAGCCGAGCAGGAAGTCGAGGAAGCAGAGGAACTCGACGGTGTCCATCACCTCGTCGCGCCAGACCGGCCAGACCGGCTCCGGGGCGGGGGCGGGCGCGGGGGTGTCGGCGTAGCGGTGCAGCGGGCGCAGCAGGTACTGCTCCTGGACGGCCTTCAGTTCGGCGATGTCGGCGGGGGTGGTCCCGGCGAGGTGGGTGCGGCCGACGATGCCGACCAGCCGGGTCGCGGTGCGGATGACGCCCTTGATGCCGGGCGGGGGCTCGCCCTGCCAGTCGGGGCCGGCCACCAGGTAGTCGCCGGCCTGCCGGCCGGTGGTCCGGGCGCCGACGGACCCGGCGTGGACGGTGTCGAGTTCGTGCACCGGGAGGACGTAGTAGCGGTCCTCGGCCGGGACGGAGACCACCCAGGGTTCGGCGCGCAGGTCGAGCCAGGCCCAGGAGTGCGGGGTGTCGTTGTCGGGGGAGACGACGTCGGTGTCGACGGGGGTGAAGGGCTGCGCGTGGTGGCGGAAGACGCCGAAGCCGCCGACGTACCCCGGGTCCGCCTCGTCCAGGGCCTGGGAGTAGAGGGTGCGGTAGTTCCGCAGGATCGGGTAGCCGCGGATCCAGGCCTCGGCGGCGGTGGCGCGGACGGTGGCCGGGTCCACGAGTGCCGGGTTGACCATGCTGTCGAGCTCCCAGTGCCGTATCCGGTACCGAATCAGGACATATCGGTACACCTGGGATGCTAAGTCGGGTGGGGTGGGGCGGCATGTCGGCTGCTCCGCCGCTCCGGCAAGGCCGACGGGACCGGTGGGGCCGGCGGGGCCGACGGGATTCGCTCGGCGCTTGCCCGGCGCTCTGCCCAGCGCGAATCCGGGCGTACGGGCGGGGCGGCCGGGAGAGGCTGGCCGGCATGAAGATCCTGCTGCTCGGGGGCTCGTCCTTTCTCGGACGCGCCTATGCCGCCGAGGCCCTCGCCCGCGGCCACCAGGTCACCACCTTCAACCGCGGCCGCAGCGCCGCCGACCTGCCCGGGGTCGAGACCGTCCGGGGCGACCGCGACAGCACCGAGGACGTCGCCGGGCTGGTCGAGGGCTGCGGCTGGGACGCCGTCGTCGACACCTCGGCCCGGCAGCCCGCCCAGGCCGCGCTCACGGCACGGCTGCTGAGCGAGCGGGCCGACCACTACACCGTCGTCTCCTCGGTGCACGCCTACGCCGACTGGGCCACCCGGGTGATCGACGAGGACTCCGCCCTCCTCCCCTGCCCCGCCGACACCCCGCCCGACCAGCCCTTCGGCCGCGAGCTGAAGGCCGGCTGCGAGCGCGCGGTGCTGGAGGGCTTCGGCGCCGAGCGCTCGCTGGTCCTCGGCAGCGGCCTGCTGATCGGGCCGCACGAGCTCGGCGGCCGGCTGCCCTGGTGGCTGGAGCGGATGGCGCGCGGCGGGCGGGTGCTCGCGCCGGGCGCTCCCGGGCGGACCATGCAGGTGATCGACGTCCGGGACTTCGCCGCCTTCGGACTCGACCGCCTGGAGGCCGGGACGGCGGGCCGTTTCCTCACCACGGCGCCGCCCGGGCAGCTCACCTTCGGGCAGTGGCTGGAGACCTGCCGGGAGGTCGCGGGCGCGGCGGACACCGAGCTGGTCTGGGTCGCGGACGAGCGGCTGCTCGCCGAGGGGCCGGACAAGGTCGAACCCTGGCTCGAACTCCCCTTCTGGGCGCCGGATCTGCCGGAGTGGAGGTACATCTGGCAGGTCGACAGTGGTCGCGCCCGGGCGGCCGGGCTGAGCTGCCGCCCGTTCGCCGAGACCGCGCGGGACACCTGGACGTGGCTGCGCGGGCGCGGGCCCGCGGCCGACACCGACGCCGAGGGGCGCAAGTGGGTGCCGGGGACGGCGTTCCGACAGGGCATCGAACCGGCCAAGGAGCAGCGGCTGTTGGCCGCCTTCGGATGACACGACGGAGTGGGAGGTCGGACCGGCCGACTTCCCACTCCGCGCCGGTCAATGGGAGCGGCGGGTCACCAGCTCGGCGAGTGCCAGCAGTTCGTCGGCCGCGGACGGCTCCGGGACGGCCACGGCCAGCTGCGCCATCGCCGCGGCCATCCGCTCGCAGGACTCGCCCTGCGCCCAGCCACGCCCCCCGGCCTCGTCGACGGCGGCCGCGCACTGGGCCAACTCCTCGGGGGTCAGCGGGCGTTCGAGCGTGTACAGCTCGGCGAGCCGGGCGCCTTCGGGAGTTCCGGAGCCCAGCGCCCTGACCACCGGCAGCGACTTCTTGCGGGCGACCAGGTCCGCGCCGACCGGCTTGCCGGTGACCGCAGGGTCCCCCCAGATGCCGATCAGGTCGTCGATCAGCTGGAAGGCCAGACCGATCTCGCGGCCGAAGCCGTCCATCGCCTGCGCGGCCTCCTCGGACCCGCCGCCGTACAGCGCGCCCATCGCGCAGGCGGCGCCGAGCAGGGCGCCGGTCTTGGCCTCGGCCATCGCCAGGCACTCGGTGAGCGAGACGTCGTTGCGCTGCTCGAAGGCGCAGTCGATCTGCTGGCCCTCGCAGAGCTCGACCACGCAGTCGGCGAGCCGGCGGATCGAGCCCCGGGCGGCCGGGTGGGCGTCCTCGGCGAGCAGGCGCAGCGCGAGGGAGTGCATGGCGTCGCCGGCCAGGATGGCCTCGGTGGTGCCGAACACCCGCCAGGCGGTGGGCCGGTGGCGGCGGGTGTCGTCACGGTCGATGACGTCGTCGTGGAGCAGGGTGAAGTTGTGGACCAGCTCCACCGCGGCGGCCGCGGCGACGGCCGTGCCGGGGGTGCCGCCGAGGGCCTGGGTGGCGGCGAGGACCAGGGCCGGGCGGATCGCCTTGCCGGAGGAGGCCTCGGTGGGCGTGCCGTCCGCCTCCCACCAGCCGAAGTGGTAGCCGGCGACCTTGCGCATCGTGCCGGGCAGCGAGTCGACGGCGGCCCGCAGGACCGGGTCGACCAGCCCACGGGCCCGGGCGAGGATGTCCGCCGCCTCGTGGCCCTCTTTGTGGTCCCGCTCCAGCGTGGAGCTCGTCATGGGTTTCTCCCCCTGTAGGGCGCCTGTCCTGGGATGGCCTGCCGTGCCGTACGCGCCGCGGCGCGCCGCCCGGCCGGGGTGGATCTCCCTGGTCGGGCGGCGCGGGCGGCACGGATATCGGACTCGGATATCCGAGTCGGGTATCGGACCCGGATATCGGACTCGAATGGGAGCCGGCGTCAGCGCTGGGCGATGTCCACGTTCTCCAGCACGCCGATCGCGTCCGGCACCAGGATCGCGGCCGAGTAATAGGCGCTCACCAGGTAGGAAATGATGGCCTTCTCGTCGATTCCCATGAACCGCACCGAAAGGCTCGGCTGGTATTCGTCCGGAATTCCGGTCTGGTGCAGGCCGATGACACCCTGGTTGTCCTCGCCGACACGCATCGCGATGATCGAGCTGGTGCTACCGCCGACGATCGGGATCTTGTTGCACGGGAAGATCGGCACCCCACGCCAGGCGTTGACGTGCTTGCCCTCGACCTCGACGGTGCCCGGGTTGAGGCCGCGCTTGCTGCACTCCCGGCCGAAGGCGGCGATGGCCTTGGGGTGGGCGAGGAACATCTTGGTGCTGCGGCGGCGGCTGAGCAGCTCGTCCATGTCGTCCGGGGTGGGCGGGCCGGAGTGGGTCTGGATCCGCTGGTCGTAGTCGGCGTTCTCCAGCAGGCCGAACTCGGGATTGTTGATGAGCTCGTGCTCCTGGCGCTCGCGCAGGGCCTCGATGGTCAGCCGGAGCTGGTGCTCGGTCTGGTTCATCGGCTGGTTGTAGAGGTCGGCGACGCGGCTGTGCACCTTGAGGATGGTCTGCGCGACGCTGAGCTCGTACTCGCGGGGCTTGAGCTCGTAGTCCACGAAGGCGTCGGGCAGGTCGTACTCGCCCTGGCGGCCGGCCGCGAGGTCGATCGCGGCCTCACCGTGCTTGTTCTGCGCCTGCTGGAAGCCGTTCAGGTACTCCATGATCTGCAGCTGGAGCGACTCGGAGCGGTCGTGCAGCTCCTGGAAGGACGGCCAGGAGAGCACCATCACCGTGCCGGAGGTCGCGGCGCGGACGGTGTACGGCCAGGTGCCGTCCTCCTCCTGGAGCGCTTCGTCACCCAGGTGGTCGCCGTCGGCGAGGGTGCCGACCACCGTCTCCTCGCCGTACTTGCCGGTGCCGAGCCGGTCCAGCTTGCCGTGCGCGATCAGGAAGACCTCGCTGATCGGCGAACCGGCGGCGACCAGGACGTCGCCCGCGTCGAACTGGCGCTGGGTGAAGCGCCCGGCCAGCTCCTCCAGCACGGCCTCGTCCTGGTAACCGCGCAGCACCGGCACCTCGGCCAGGCTCTGCGGGATGACCCGGACCTCGGAACCGGTCTTGGCGAAACTCACCCGGCCGCGGCCGACCTTGTAGCGCAGGCGGCGGTTGACCCGGTAGGTACCGCCGGACACCTGCACCCAGGGCAGCCTCCTGAGCAGCCAGCGCGGGCTGATGCCCTGCATCTGCGGCGCGGACTTGGTGGTGGTGGCGAGGTTCCGCGCACCCGCCGTGCTCAGTGACTGCTGCTGCCGGATCTCCGGCTGCGCGCCGGGCGCAGGAATACCGGCATTGGTTTCGGTCGACATATGGGGAGCCCTTCACGAACCCGATGAAGTGTCGCCTTGCACATGCTTGTTGCAACTTCATGGTGGGCCCGTTCGGACGCAGACCGCAATCACTCATTCGAGTGGTTCGGAATAACCGAACAAATAGTACGACTCGATCACCTGATCGATATGTGTTCGACCGTCCATTCGAACCCATCGACCGGCCGCGCCCCATCTTCCCCCATCGACCGCCCCGCCCGCGCCAGAATGCGACACCTCCCGCACACGGCTACCCAGGGCGCCGATCGGCCGGCTACAGCGGGCCGTTCCAGTCCAGCGTCGGCTCCAGCACCCCCTCCAGGGTGAGCAGCCAGCGCTTCACCTCGATCCCGACCCGGCCGCCACCGAAGCCGCCGATCCCGTCCGCCGCCACCACCCGGTGGCAGGGCACCAGCAGGGCGACGGGGTTGGCGGCCATCATCTGCCCGACCGTCCGGGCGGCCAGGCCCGGCTCGGCGACGTCCTCGAACACCCCGCTGCGGGCGGCCAGTTCGCCGTAGGTGATGGTCCGGCCGTACGGCACCTCGCGCCAGAGCGTCTGGAGCACCGCACGGTGCGGCCCGGAGCTGAGGCTCCAGTCGATCGGCAGGCCCAACTCGCTGGTACGGCCGGCCAGGTAGGCGCCGATCCGCTCGGTGACGGCGGCGGTCTTCGCCGGGTCGGTGCAGGGCGGCGCCTCGCCGTCCCGCCCGCCGTAGCCGGCCGCCGCCACGCCGTGCGGCGTCACCGCGATGTGCATCGGGCCGCTGGGCAGCGGAGTCGGCACGGTCAGCCAGGACAACGACCGGGACTGCGGCACGCTCGGGCCCCCACCCTCCACCGGGCCGGCGGCCGGCCATCCCGGCAACCGGGGGGGCGGGCTCGCCCCGTCCGCCATCGTACGGCGGGCGGGGCGGGCGCTCGGTCGGTCCGGTCAGAGCTGCCCCTTCAAGGCACGGGCGGTCGACGCGCAGAAGTGCGCCAGCTCGGCACGGTCCGGCGCGCGGCCCTCGCACAGCGCGGCGAGCTGGGCGTCGGCGATCCGGTCCGACCCCGGGATCTCCAGCAGGTACGCCAGGTCGGCCAGTAGGGTGGCCAGCCGCTCCGCGTCCACGTGGTCCAGGGTGGCCGCGGCGTGGTGGTGGCTGATGGTGAGCGAACCGGGCATGGTCATCCTCCTCCGTACCCCCACGGTCCACGGTACGACCGGCCCGGCCACCCCGCCCGCCGCGGAGGCACACACGCGTGGGCGGAGCGACCGGCTGCGCTCCGGGGCCGGCCGAAAACGGTGCGCGGTGGGCCGCACCGGTGGCCGGGGGTGCGCCCCGGAGCCGTCCGAGGGGTGAGTCAGTTGTCCGGGCCCTCCTCCCAGCGACGATTCCGTACGGCCGGCACGCCCAACACTACGACCCCGGCCGCAACTTGCCAGACCACCCCGAGCAGCAGCACCTCCCCGGTTCCGAGCCGGGCGGCCAGCGGGCCGGCCGCCGCCAGCCCGAGCGGGCCGAGGACGAAGGCGCCGAGCGAGCCGAAGGAGGTCAGCCGGCCGAGCAACTCCACCGGGACCCAGCGCTGCGTCGTGGTGGAGAACAGCGTCCCGCAGACCGCCGAACCCACCCCCGCCACCAGCGCTCCCGCGACCACCCAGACCAACGACGCCCCGGCCGCCAGCGCGGCGGAGGGCAGCGCCCAGGCCAGACCGGCCACGGTGGCCACCGCGAGCGGGCGCCCGGGGCGCCGGCCGAGCATCCAGAGACCGCCCAGCACCGCGCCGGCGCCGTACACGCCCATCACCAGGCCCCAGGCCCGGGCGCCGCCGAGCTCCCGCTGCGCGGTGAGCGGGCCGAGCACCAGGAACGGCGCCCAGACCAGCAGGTTGAACAGCCCCATCTGGGCCGTGGTGATCCACAGCCACGGGCGGGCGGCGAACTCCGACCAGCCGGCCCGCAGCTCCCGGAGCATCGAGGTCCCGTCGTCCGTCCCCGGGCGGTCGGGCAGGCGGAGGCCGGCCAGCGCGAGGGCGCCGACACCGTACGTCACCGCGTCGACCAGCAGCACCGCCGCCGGGCCCCGGGCCGCCGTGACCAGGCCGGCCAGCGCGGGGCCGGCCACCGTGGACACCGAACGTGACAGGCCCAGCAGGGTGTTGCCGTCCGCCAGCAGCTCCTTGCGGCGCACCAGGTCGGGCAGGATCGCGCCGAAGGCGGGCATGAACAGCCCCTCGCCGATCCCCCACACCGCCACCAGGGCGACCATCGCCCGGACCGGCGCGTGCCCGGCCGCCAGCAGCCCGGCGAACAGCGCCTGCACGAGGCCGCGCAGGACGTCCGAGCCCAGCATCAGGCGGCGGCTGCCGAACCGGTCGGCGATCACCCCGCCGGCCAGCAGCACCAGCACCACCGGGAGGATCCGGGCGGCCATCACCCAGCCGAGGTCGGTGCCGGTGCCACCGCTGTCGAGCACCGAGAAGGCGACCGCGACCGGCGCCATCGAGGAGCCGAGGAGAGAGGTCGTGTACCCGATGAAGAAGCGGGTGAATTCGCGCTCGCCCAGCACGGCGAGACGGTCTCCCAGGCGCCGCGGGCGGGCCGGGATCCGTTCTGTGTCCACTGCCATGGGCAGCAGTCTGCGAGCGACCGGGAGCACGGATCAAGGGTTTGCCGGGAAAAACTTGAGCCTTTTGGTATCAATGTTGGCGACACGCTTGACTGCCGCAGTAAATTGCTCAACAGGTGGCCTCCCACCTGCCGTTTACTGCGCTTTCTGGATATTCTGCGAGTGCATCGGATTCAGTGATTTACTGCGGAAGAAGGCGATCGTGACAGAGCTTCCCCCGGTCGAGTACGGCCTCGCCGTCGAGCGCTACCTGGCCGCCTCCGGACTCGCCGAGGGATCCCGGCGGATCTACCGGATCGCACTGAACACCTGGGCCTGGGCGCTCGCCGACCGGCCCGCCCCCACCGGCCCCGAGCGGCGGCGCGCCCGGCCGCCCGTGCTCCCGCTCGCACTGCTCGACCACCCGGACGCCGCCGAGCGGCTGCGCGCCGCAGCGGCCGGGCGCGGCGCCGGCACCGACCCGCGCACGCTCAACCGCGAGCTCTCCACCCTGCGCGCGGCGGTGGCCTGGTGGCGCGCCCGGGGCTGGATCGACGGCGACCCGACCACCGACCTGCGCCCCGTGCCGCTGCCCGCACCGGCCGAGGCCGCCGCCCCGTTGGCCGAGGAGCAGCTGCGCGCCCTGTTCGCCCTGCGCGCGCCGCTGCGCGAGCAGGCGCTCTGGCACCTCCTGCACGAGTCCGGCGCCGCGATCGAGACCGTGCTGGCCCTGAACGCCGACCAGCTCGACCTGCCCCGCCGCCGCAGCCGTCCCCGACCGGGCCAAGCCCCCGTCCGCTGGCAGTCCGGCAGCGCCCGGTTGCTCCCGCTGCTGATCGCCGGCCGCACCGGCGGCCCGCTCTTCCTCACCGACCGCCGGGCCCCGGCCGACACCCCCGCCGCCGACCGCTGCCCGCACACCGGCCGTGCCCGCCTCTCCTACCGCCGCGCCGCCGAGCTCTTCACCGCCCACACCCGGGCTCTCGCCGAGCCGCCGGGCACGGGGTGGACGCTCCGGCAGCTGCGACCGGGGCGGTAGGGGCGGCACGGGGCCGGTCCCGCTCACTCCACGGACGACGGCGGCGATGCCCAGGTCCAGGACCTTGGCGCGGCGGCAGTCGATCACGATGCTGGCGGGCTTGAGGTCGAGGTGCAGCAGGTTCTTGCCGTGCAGGTGGCGCATCGCCGAGCAGAGGTTCAGGCCGAACAGAGGTGCAGGCCGAGCAGAGGTGCGGGCCGAGCAGGGCCTTCGGTGCTCATCGGGTGCCCTTGGCCTGGGTCGCGGCCCGGTCGAGCCGGGCGTAGCCGTCGTCGTGGGCGAGCAGGTCCGCGTGGCTGCCGCAGGCGGCGACGCGGCCCTCGCGCAGCAGGACGATCCGATCGGCGTTCCGTACGGTGAGCAGGTCGTGCGAGATGATGATCGTGGTCCGCCCGTTCATCAGCCGCCCCAGCGGCTCCAGGATCCGCCGCCCGGACTCCGGGTCCAGCCCGGTGGTCGGCTCGTCGAGCAGCAGCACCGCGATGTGCTCGCGCAGATCCGTCAGCGCCAGTTCGCGCAGGTCGATGCCGTCCAGCCGGAGGGCGCCGCGCTCCGGGTCGTAGAAGCGCAGCAGCAGCTTGGCGACCGTCGTCTTGCCCGCCCCGCTCGCCCCGACCAGCGCCACCGTCTCGCCCGGCTCGACGCGGAAGGAGACGTCGTACAGCGCCACCCGGGTGGTGCCCGGGTAGCGGAACCACACCCCGTCGAAGGCCACCGCGCCGCGCACCCGGGCGGGGCGCAGCGGTGTCGGCGGATCGGCCACCTGCGGCTGCTGGTCGAGCAGTTCGATGATCCGCTCGGCGGCGGCCGCGGCCGAGCAGGCGCCGTTGCTGAGCCGACCGACCCCCTGGATCGGGCTGTAGAGGCGGCTCAACAGGGCGACGAAGACGAGGAGTTCGCCGAGGGTGAGGCGGCCGCGGACCAGCTCCCAGGCGCCCAGCCCGAGCACGATCAGCGCGCCGACCAGCTCCAGCAGATCCCCGATCGGCGCGAACAGGGCGCGCAGCCGGGTCGCCGCCATGGTCACCCGGAACCGCGCGAGGTTCTCCCGGCGGAACCGTTCCTGCTCCCAGTCCTGCCGGTTGTACGCCTGCACCAGCGCGATGTTGCCCAGGGTCTCCTCGGCGAGGGCGCTGACCGAGCCGCTGCGGCGGCGCCGTTCCCGGGACGCCGCCCTCACCCGCGTCGAGAGGCGCCGCGCGGTGATCCAGAACAGCGGCGCGACCACCAGCGCGGCCAGCGCGAGGTCCCAGCGCAGGTAGAACAGCACCCCCAGGAAGACAGCCAGTTCGGCGACGTACGCGACCGCGTCGAGGACGCCCGAGAGCAGGAAGGTCTCGACCTCCTCGACATCCGCGGTCAGTCGCGACAGTACGTCGCCGAGCCGCCGCCGCTCGAAGAAACCCAGCGGCAGGCCCTGCAGATGGCGGAACACGTCCGTGCGCAGGGCGAGGAGGAAGCGCTCGCCGACCCAGGCCGAGGTCGTCTCGTCGGCGAAGCCCAAGCCGCCTGCCAGCAGGGTCAGCCCGGCGTACCCGAGCGCGACCGGCAGGAACAGCCCGAGCCTGCGCGGCACCAGCACCTCGTCGACGACGACCTTGAAGAGCCAGATCGCGGCCGCGTCGACCACCGGGCCGAGCAGGACGAACCCCAGCAGCAGGGCCAGCCAGCGCCGTCCCCCGCGGGTGCAGGGCCAGAACCGGACGAAGATCCGCCGCAGCGACACGGCCGGGGCCGGGGCGACGACCGGATCGGTCCGGCCGTCGCCGTCACCCGTGTCCACGGCCATCAGCCGCCGCAGCGACCACACGTGCTCGTCCTGACCCGGGGTCATGACCGGTCCGTCAGCCGTCAGTGCCGCCCATGCCTGGTGTTGCGGCGCCGACGACGGCCGTGGCCGGTCCTGTCGTGGAAGTCCCTGTCCTCCCTGTCGTTCCCGCGGTCGTTTCCGCGCTCGTTGCGCGAACCCCGCATCGCCGGCAGGAGGTTGGCGAGGATGCTCATCACCGCCACCTTTCTCTCGGTTGCTCCCCCACCGGGAAATACGGACGGGCGGGGGTGCTCAGGGCGAGTCGGGTACGTCAGTTCCGAGGTGCCTCCCGGGTGTTCCATCCCGTGCTTCACCCCGTGTTCCAGGGCGGGTCCAGGGCGGTTACCAGCGCGTGTATCAGCGCGTGTCAGCGCGTGTATCAGCCCGTGTGCCGGGTATCGCGGAGACCGTTACCCAGCCGATGGACGGCCGTGACGCGGCCGGGCGGGGACCGCGACACGGCACTCCTACCGTCACTGGCGACGCACTGGCCGCACCGGCCGGGGGCGTCCGCGCGACACCGCGCTCGCGAGAGAGACGAAGGAGAACCACCATATGAGCAGGACCCGCATCGACCGCTCGCCCGCCCGTCGCATGCTGGCGGTCTGCGCCCTCACCGGGGCCGCGCTGATGGCCGCCGTCACCGGCGGGCAGGCCTGGGCCGACGGGACCCCGCAGCCGGCCCCCACCGTCGCCGCCCCCGCCGACGGGGCACCGGCGGGCGCGGCGACGGGCGGGGCTCCGGTCGGCGCCGTCCCGGCCAAGCCCGCCCGGCCGGCCCCGCAGGGCGCCGCAGCGGGCGGCGGCCCCGCCACGCCGGCCCCGAAGGCCCCGGGCGCCGAGGTCACCTCCGCGCCCGCCCCGCAGCGCTCCCCCGGCGCCGCCCCGGTCGGCGCCGCCCCCGCCAGGCCCGCTCAGCCGCAGGTCCGCGAGGTGCCGAAGGGCGCCGCCCAGGCCGGGGACGGCTCCGCCGCGACCGACGGCAACGGCCTGCTGCTGGCGGGCGGCGGCGGCGTGGCCGCCGTCGGCGCCGGCGCCCTGGGCTTCGCCCTCCTGCGCCGCCGCTCCGGTGCGCGCGGCTGACACCGGTCCCGAGTCCGCCGGGCACCCCGGCGCCCTTCCTCCGCACCCGGCCGGGCGGGGAAGCGGCGCCGGGGCGCCCCCGGCGGCGGGGACCAGCAGGACGGGGGGCCGCGGGCGGCGTCGCGCGGCCCGGCCCGGCCCGAGCTTCCTGAGCCGGACCGTCTTCGGCACGGCCGGCCTGCTCTGCCTGGCGCTCGGCACCTCGATCGCGCTGTCCGGCCGGGACACTCCGGTGGTGCGGATCGAGGCCTCCGGCCACGACCCGGCGGCCACCGCGCCCACCACTCCCACCGCGCCCACCGCACCCGTCGGCGCGCCGACCGCCGGTGATCAGCCCCTCGCCGCCTCACCGCCGACCCGCCTGCTGATCCCCTCGCTCAGCGTGGACGCCCCGGTGACCGACCTCGGCCTGAACGCCGACGGCACGGTCCAGGTGCCGTCGGCGGACCGGGCCGACGAGGTCGGCTGGTACCGCAACGGCCCCACCCCCGGCGAGACCGGCCCCGCCGTCCTGATCGGGCACCTCGACACCAAGCACGGCCCGGCGGTCTTCCAACGGCTGCCGGAACTGCGCCCGGGCGAACTGATCCGCATCCGGCGCGCCGACGGCGGCACCGTGGACTTCAAGGTCCGCACCCTGCTCCAGGCCGCCAAGGACCACTTCCCCACCGAGACCGTCTACGGCGACACCCCCGCGCCCACGCTCCGGCTGATCACCTGCGGCGGGCGGATCGGCTCGGACGGTCACTGGACGGACAACATCATCGTCCTCGCGGACCCGGCCTGACCCGGTCGGCCGCACCAGCCCGACCCGGTCCCCCGTACCGGGGCGGAACCGTCGATCACCGTCCGCGCGACCTACCACCGGAACCTGAACCTGAACCGCAACCAGAACCGCGACGAGGGCAGGACGGCCAGAGGGACGACGACCCGGCACCGCACCGCGAACCAGGAGGACGAGCACCGACCGTGGCACCGACGACTCCGCTCCGCCGCCGCCCCGGCGCCGCCCCCGCGGTCGCCCTCGTCGCCCTGGCCGTCCTGACCGCCCTCGCCGCCCTGGCCTTCGGCCGACCCGACCCCGGCGGCCTCCGGGACGAGGGCCCGCACCCGGCCGTCACCCCGTCGGCGTCGGCCAGGCCGCTCTGGCCCGGACTGGCCACCGCACCGCCGCCGGCCACGACCGCGAGCGGGTCCGCCACCCAGGCACCGCCCCAGCCCGTACCCGACCTGACCGTCCCCGGGCACGACCTCACAGCGGTCGACGTCCGCACCCTCCTGGCCAAGGACCCGGCGGTGGGCGGGGAGGAGCGGCGCGCGCTCGACTCCTGCGCCGAATGCGCGGTGCGGGCCCCCGAGTTCCGCGACCTCACCGGCGACGGGCTGCCCGAGCTGATCGCCGCCGTCACCACTCCCGGGCCGGTCGTGCTGCACGTCTACACCCTCGCCGGCGACCGCGTCCTGCCGATCCTGCGGGTGCAGGTCCAGCAGGAGTTCAGCGCCGCGACGATCGGCTCCGACCTGTGGCTGTACGAGCCGACCACCGTCACCACCCGGACCACCAGCCACTACCAGTGGAACGGGGTCAGGCTCGCCCTGTTCGAGAAGCGGGTGGACGGCATCGGCCTGCTCCAGCCCACCGACCCGGGCACCGACCCGCCGCCCGCCACCGGGGCCGGCGGCGGCTCCGAACGCGTGCCCGTTCCGAAGCACCCCTCCACCGGGCCGCAACCGGCCCCCGGCACGGGCGCGGTCGCCCCGTCCGCACGCCCCGTCCGCCCGACCCCCCAGCCCTCCGCCCCCGCCGTGCTCCCGGAAGCGAAGCGATGACCCCCGCAGCCACCCCCGCCCAGCCGCACATCCTGCTCGTCGAGGACGACGAGGTGATCCGGGAGGCAACCCGGATGGCCCTGGAGCGCTACGGCTTCCCGGTCACCACCGCCGCCGACGGCCTGGAGGGGCTGGAGGCCTTCCACGCCGTCCGCCCCGACCTGCTGCTGCTGGACGTCATGCTCCCGCTGCTCGACGGGGTCGGCCTGTGCCGCCGGATCCGCGAGGAGAGCCAGCTGCCGATCCTGATGATGTCGGCGCGCACCGACCCGGTGGACGTGGTGTCCGGGCTGGAGGCGGGCGCGGACGACTACGTGGTCAAGCCCTTCGAGAGCGCCGTCCTGGTCGCCCGGATCCGTACGGTGCTGCGCCGGATCCGGGTGGCGCCGACGGCCGCCGCCGAGGACGCCCCCGCTCCGGTCGGCTCCCCCGTCCCGGTCGGCTCCCCCGTCCCGGTCGACGCCCCCGCCGTCGGGTCCCCCGCCGTCGAGGTCCCCGTCACCCCCACCGCGCTCCGCAGCTTCGACGGCCTGCAGGTGGACACCGACAGCATGGAGGTGCGGGTGGACGGCCGGCTCGTCCCGCTCACCCCCACCGAACTGCGGCTGCTCCTGGAGTTCACCGCCGCGCCCGGCATCGTCCTGGAGCGCTCCACCCTGCTCGAACGCGTCTGGGACTACGAGTGGGGCGCCGACACCCGGGTGGTGGACGTCCACGTGCAGCGGCTGCGCGCCAAGATCGGCTCCGGCCGGATCGAGACCGTCCGCGGGTTCGGCTACAAGCTGCGGCGCCCGGCATGACCCTGCGTCGCCAGATCGCCACCGCCGTCGCCGCCATCTCCGTCCTGGTCGCGGTGGCCGTCGGCCTGCTGGTCCACCAGGCGATGATCCGTCAGCACGTCGACCAGGCCCGCTCCTCCGCCCTCACCGCGCTCGACTCGGCCCTGGCCGACTACGGCCGCAGCGGCGAGGTGGCCGGCCGCGGCGTCACCCTGGACGATCCGGCCCTGCCCACCCGGCTACGCGCCCTCGCCGCCGGCGGCCGACAGGGCTCGCTGCTCGCCACCGGCGACCAGGGCGAGTCGATGTGGGCGGCCGCCCCGGTCCAGAGCGGGGTGCTCTCCGCCCGGGTCGACTTCACCCAGGACCGCCAGTCGATCGCCGACCTCGACCGGATCATCCTGATCACCGTCGTCGCCGCGGTCTTCACCACCGTGCTGGCCGGCGTACTGGTCGCGGACCGGATCAGCCGCCGACTGCGCACCGCGGCCACCGCCGCCCGGGGCATCGCGGCCGGCGGCACGGACACCCGGATCGGCGAACTCGTCGACGGCCGGGACGAGGTGGCCGACCTCGCCGCCGCCGTGGACCTGATGTCCCGCACCCTGCACCGTCGACTGGAGGACGAGCAGCGCTTCACCGCCGACGTCGCCCACGAACTGCGCACCCCGCTCACCGGCCTGGTCACCGCCGCCGAACTGCTGCCGCCCGGCCGCCCCACCCAGCTGGTGCAGAACCGGGTCCAGGCCCTGCGCGGCCTGGTCGAGGACCTCCTGGAGGTCTCCCGCCTGGACGCCGACGCCGAGTCCCCCGACCTCTCCGCCGTCCCGCTGGAACGCGCGGTGCGCCGCACCGTCAACCTCACCGGCCTCGACGTCTCCGTCGGGATCACCGCCGACCGCGAGGTCCGCACCGACCTGCGCCGCCTGGACCGCATCCTCGGCAACCTGATCCTCAACGCCCACCGCCACGGCGCCGGCCCGGTCGAACTCCACGTCGACGGCCGCCGCATCACCGTCCGCGACCACGGCCCCGGCTACCCCGACGACCTCCTCCACCACGGGCCCCAGCGCTTCCGCACCAACGCCCCGGAACGCGGCCGCGGCCACGGCCTCGGCCTCACCATCGCCACCGGCCACGCCCGCGTCATCGGCGCCACCCTCACCTTCACCAACCACCCCGCCGGCGGCGCCCTCGCCACCCTCACCCTCCCGCCCGACTGACCGCCCCACCCCCACCGACGACGAAGGGCCGGCTCGATCGGAATCGAGCCGGCCCTTCACACGCGCGGAGCCCCCTGTCGGGTTCGAACCGACGACCCCCGCTTTACAAGACGAACCCGGATCATGACGGCGTGTGACGTCTGATGCCGCGTGGCGCTGAACCTACAGGTCAGCGCCACGCGGCCGGTTTCGTGGTCCAGCACCGGACGGCTCCTGCCACCCCGTCCGCTCACGCATTGCTCACGCACATTGCCCAACTCGCCTTTGATCGGTGTGCTGTCGGCCTCAGATCGTACGATAGGCGAGCGGTCGTTCACAGCCCGCGAAATTTGCTGGAGCCACCGGTAAGGAGCAGGCGGCGATGCGAGTTCGACAGACTCAGCAGGTAGAGCGAACCGGTGTTGCCTGGATCCAGTATTTGGTGAGCGACAGGCTGGGTTGGCTGTTCAGGGAGCAGCAGGACGGTGATTTCGGAGTCGACGCACACCTGGAGGTCGTCGAGAGCCAGTCACCGGCTGAGTCAGCGGAGGCGACCGGTTTGTTACTTGCGGCACAAATCAAGTCCGGGATTAGCTACTTCAGCAAGCCCGCCGATGACGGATGGTGGCATGCCTGCGACGCCAGCCATGTGTCGTATTGGCTCGGCCACTCCCTGCCAGTCATCGTCATTCTGTTCAACCCCGAGACAAAGTGCGCGTATTGGCAGCATGTCAACGAGCGCACGGCCGTGTCCACGGGTAAGAACTGGAAGATCCTCGTCCCCGCGAGTCAGCAACTTGGAGCCGACTCCCCGCACGCTCTGCGCCCTCTCGCGCGTGCCGCAGCAGAGGGTGAATTTGAACCGGCTGGGACTGAAGCGTATCGGCACCGCCTTTGCGACCGCCTGCTCAGAATGTTCCCCGGATCGGCAATCTCTCACTCGGATAGGGATCACACGCCCGTCACAAGTATGGCGTTCCGCATGGGCAGCTCACTCGTTGAGATAGTCATACACGATGCCAATTTCACTCACTTTAGTGACTTGCTGGACCGGTACAGTCACCCGCTTAGAATTTCCCCGGTAGTAGTTGTCACCGACACGGCAGAGCTTCCGAAAGTCATGCCAATATCGCCACCGCCTTTCATTGCCCATTGGAGCGCCGTCAGCGGGGATAAACCCCTCCGGGATGCAATCGAGAAAGCGCTGGAATGGGCACGATTTTAGCTCGGCCGCACAAGCCGTGAAGAACCTTGAAACCTACGGCCGACACACGAGAACTCCGCCGAGACACCTAATCCTGAACGCGCCTTCGGCCAATATGGTGGCGGCAGCGACCTCGGCTGCCCGGCTAACGGTCTCGTGGAACGGGACGCCGCTTTGGTCGGCCCACGCCTCGTAGGAGGCTAGGTGGGCAACGATCGGCGCAGGGTCGGTGATCTCGATGGTGCCGGGCAGTTCCCGCACCCGGATGTTCTTGAACGCCCTTCCGAGGTAGTTGGGGGCCTTCTCCAAGGAGAAGCGGGAGCTGAGGGAGACCCGTGCCGGCCCCTCGGGAATCCCGAGGACGTCTCCTGCGGCCCTGACCCAGAGCTGGTCCAGCTCCCGCTTGTCGGTGTCGCTGTTGGTTGAGGCGATGAGCACGCCTCCAGGGCGGAGGACGCGGGCGAGTTCCTTGATCGTGGCCGCGATGTCGCTGACGTGGTACAGCATGTGCAGGGCGAGGACTGCGTCCGCGCTGTCGTCGGCGAAGGGCAGTGCCTGGGCGTCGGCCACCAGCACCGGCTTCTCGACGTCGGAGAGGATGCCCGCCGAGATGTCCATTCCAACGACCTGCAAGTCTGGGCGGTCCTTGTGTAGGCGGTTGACGAACTTGCCGTTGCCACAGCCGACGTCGAGGACAGTACCGCTGGTGCCGGCCAGCTCTTCAACAACGATCCCGGGCAGGTCGTTCTGCGGCTGCTGCCACCGGTAGATGGACTGGCGGGCGGCCAGGTGGCGTCCATCGGCGTAGGCGCTGTTCGCGAGGATCGCTTTGTCGGCGACTGCGGCGTCCTGCTGTGCGGTGTTGCTCGTCACTGGGGCAGCTCCGGAGGGATCGTGAGTGCGGGTCGAGAGCAGGCTTCTCTGACATTCTCACGGAGACTCAGGACGATCGGGGAGCCTGCGTAGGCGGGCTGGGCGAGACGAGTGCTCAGCGCCCGGAGGCGGGTGGAGATGCTCGCTGTTCGCCGGTCCGGTCCGGCGTCCAGCACCACCGAGAGTTTCTCCTGCACGCCGTCAAGGTCTCCATAGGCGAGATGGGCGTTGGCGAGGTCAAGACAGGCGGCCAGCAGGTCTCCGGAAGACTGTTCCTGCTGTGGTGCGGACTCGTACAGGGCGATGGCCCTGGAGGACGCCTCGATGGCGCGGTTCACGTGAGCCTGGCTGTCCAGGGCAAGGAGGGCGGTGCCGGCATAGGTCCACTGCTTGGCCTCGGGGAACGTGAATACGCCGGGGAGATCCATGGCGGCCACAGTGCCTCGCGCCGCCTCGGCCGCTGCCACGGCTCGTAGCGCGCTCGCGCTGTCGCCGAGCGCGGCAGTGGCCCGTGCTTCGAGGCTGAGCAGACGGGCGGCGATCGTCCCGCTGTCCGCGTACGGCAGTCCGGCTCGGGCCAGCTCGGCGGCCTGGCGGTGGTCCTGCTGCCAGTAGGCGATCAGGGACTGGACGGATCGGATCCAGGCCCGGAGACCGTTGTGGCCGGCCGACTCCGCGCAGCGCCAGGCCGTTCGCGAATGCGTAGCCGCAGCTGTGTACTGACCGAGGTCGAGGGCGACATGGGTGGCCAGGCCGCAGAGGCGTCCGGCCTGCAGGTAGAGATGGCTTGTCTGGTAAGGGTGTTGGCGGCCTTGGAGTAAGTCGAACACTCCTCGCCGGAGGGTTCCGATGTCGTGGAAGAGCTCGGACACCGGCTTGCTCACGTAGTCCCCTGCCAGCCTCGCAATGTCCGCGTCGATCTGTTCGAGCAGCGTGTCGTCCACGTTGGACGCACTCGCGAAACGAAGGAAGAGCGCGGACTCTGCCGAGTCGGCTGTCACGGCCACCACGAGATCGTTGTCGTGGTCCGTGCGCCGGGTACGCGCAGGAGACGAGGCGTCGCCAACGCGGCTGGGCGGTGGAACTGCTTCGGCGACTGCAGGGGGTGCTGCCAGCAGGTCGGCCAACTGATCGACCGAGAGTCCCAGGGCGCGGGCGAGCTTCGGCCGCATCCACGGCTGTGGGGCACCCCTACCGCTCTCCCATCGCCCCACAGTCGTGCGGTCCACATCGAGGGCTTCAGCCAGGGATTCCTGGGTGTGGCCGACAGCCTCCCTGCGCTGGATCAGCCGGGACCTCCTGGATGCCATCCCGCGTCCTCCAGAGGTACGTCAGTTCGCCTGTAGCCATAACAGGCCAGGTCATGCCCAGGTTTGCAGCACGGATGCCTCATTGCCGCTTCAATTCTGCTCTGGTTCACCGGCGTTGGAGGCGGTTCTGTAGATACCTGCCGGGTGAATCCCGGCGCGAATCGGCCCGCTGCCGACCTCGTCCCGGTGAAAGGTCCGCGCTCATGTCCGTCGCCACCCGCCAAGCCACTGCCCCCGCCCCGTTCGGCTTTCGCGTGCTGCCCAGTGCCGAGGCCGTGCCGGACGCCCGGCGGCGGGTGATACGGGCCGTGCGCGGTTGGGGCTTGCCGCTGGCGGAGGACGCGCTCCGCGATGTCGAGTTGCTGTCCAGCGAGCTGATCACCAACGCCGTGTGCCACACGGACGCCCCGTGCGCCGTGTGCGTGTCCTGGGACGGTGAGCGGCTGCGCGTCGAGGTGACGGATGTCGGCCACGAACTGCCGGCTGCAGGCGGGATCGATCTCGACGCCACCGACGGGCGAGGGCTGTTCCTGGTGGCAGCGCTCGCGACGGACTGGGGCACCGAGCCGGACCCCACTGGCAAGCGGATCTGGTTCGAGGTCGGCACCACCGCTGCCGTTTCGGGCGACGAGCGACTCACCACGCTGGTGAGGGCCGCTGCC
Source organism: Kitasatospora sp. NPDC048296 (assembly GCF_043201815.1). Classification (NCBI taxonomy): domain Bacteria; kingdom Bacillati; phylum Actinomycetota; class Actinomycetes; order Kitasatosporales; family Streptomycetaceae; genus Kitasatospora; species Kitasatospora sp. NPDC048296. The sequence goes on along the minus strand of NZ_JBICZB010000029.1, from coordinate 4,213 downwards.
CCGAAGGCACGGAACGTCGTGCCGACCAGCGTCTGACAAGACTTCCTCCCGCCCCGACGCGGGCTTGGGGGGATACAGGTGCCCGCGTTGGTCAACAGCCACGCGGCATAAACACCTGCGGTTCCTCGCCGGCGGCTTGCCCCGGCAACGGATCCATCGCTGCACCCACGACGAGGCTGGGCAGTCGGCCCGCCCCATCATTCCGAAGGAGTGCTTCATGCCCGAGAACCTGACGAACAACACCGAGCTGGAGGGCGACGGCCTGCTGGTCGCCCGCGCGAAGGTCGCCGCGGCCCGCTCGCGTGGCGAGCAGCCGTCGGACGGCGGCTCCACCGGCCGAACCGACACCAACGACTGACGGCTGCACCACAATGACCGCCGAGCACTTCTCGGTGGTTGAGCGTCTGGGCGGGGATGACTTCCTCGCCCAGACGCTCGGCCGCAGCTTCAAGGTCGCACGCGGTGAAGCCGCGTCACTCGCCGGACTCATGAGCTGGGATGACCTCAACGCCATCCTGACCCACCACCGGTTCGAACCCCCTCGCTTCCGACTCGCCACCAACGGGGAGCAGCTGCCCGCGCACACGTATTCCCGGCCGATCGTCACCCGGCGGAGCACCGTCTGGCACCAGCTCCAGCCCTCCGAGTTGCACCGGCGTCTGGCTGAGGGCGCCACGCTGGTGCTGGACGCCGTTGACGAGCTGCACCCCGGAATCGGTGCTCTGGCCGGCCAACTTGAGCGCTGGCTGCGAACCGGCGTGCAGGTCAACCTGTACGGCTCCTGGACCGGCATCGAAGGCTTCGGTGTCCACTGGGACGATCACGACGTGGTTGTCGTCCAGCTCGACGGCGCGAAACGCTGGCGCATCTACGGCCCCACCCGCACGGTGCCGATGCACCGCGACGTCGAGACGCCCGAACCGCCGCCCGAGGAGCCCGTCGCCGATCTGGTTCTCACCGCCGGCGATGTGCTCTATCTGCCCCGGGGCTGGTGGCACGCCGTCGCCGCCTCCGAGGGCCAGCACTCGCTGCACGTCACGTGCGGGCTGCAGAGCACGACGGGCGCCGATCTGATCACCTGGCTGTCGGAGACGTTGCGCGCCCACGAGGCGGTCCGGGCGGACCTCCCGCGCTTCGGGACCGTCGAGGAGCAGCACGCCTTCCTCAACACGATCGGCAAGCTCCTCGCGGCCGAGTTGGAAAGCGACGACCTGATCGCCCGCTTCTCCTCCGCGCGTGACGCCACCGAGCGAGCCAGGCTCGCACCGTCGCTGCCCCACATCACGGCGGCTCCGCCGGACGCCGACCTCCAGGTGCGCCTGGTCACCACGCGGCCCTCGCTCACGGCCGTGTCCGACGCCACCGTCCGGCTGACCGCTGGCGGCGAGGAGTGGACGTTCACCGCCAAGGCCGAGCCGATGCTCGCGCTCCTCGCCGACGGGGAACCTCACCGGCTGGCCGATCTCGCGCAGGCCGCAGGCATCACTCTCGGGCAGGCGGCCGGCGTCGTGACGGAGCTGGTCGACGGCCAGGCCGCCGCGATCGGAGGTGCGCGATGACGGCCCGGCTGGGCCTCGGCACCTACCGCTGCCTCGATGTGGCCGAGGCCGCGCTGATGGCCGCCTCCCGAGGTACCGACTGGGTGGACACCGCGCCCAACTACGAACAGGGCCAGGCGGAGACCTCGCTCGCCATGGTTCTGGCCGCCCACCCGGATCTGCGCGTCTCCACGAAGGTGGGCTTCGTCCCGGCCAGCGCCAGGCACATCGGTGTGCGAGCTGGTGCCCTGTCCGCAGCGGACGCCGAACGCGGGCATTGCCTCGCCCCGGACTACATCGCCTGGCAGCTCGCGCGCAGCAGGCTCATGCTCGACCGGGTGCCCGATCTGGTGTTCGTGCACAACCCCGAACACGACTGCGCGGACGGCAAGATCGCCGATCGACTCTTCAACGCCTTCCTGGCCCTGGAGGAGGCGTGCAGCCAACAGGTCATCAGGGCCTATGGAGTGGCGACCTGGCGCGGCTTCAGCAGCGGCCTCTTCGCCGTACCCACGCTGAGCGAACTCGCGGCCAAGGCCGGCGGGCCGAACCACCATCTGTGGGCCATCCAGCTCCCAATCTCCCTCGTCCACCTTGCGCCCGTCGCCCAGGCTCTCGACGGACACGGCCCGTTGGCCGATGCCCTGGCTGCGGGCTTGGAGGTGTTCGCCTCCGCCCCGCTCCACGGTGGCGAGATCCCCGACATGGTGACCCCGGAACTGTCCGAGCTGATCAGCCCTGGCAAGACCCCTGCCGAGGCCGCCCTCGCCGTCGTTGCCTCAGCCCCCGGAGTGAAGCGCGTGCTCCTGTCGACGGGGAACCCGGAACACTGGGGGCAGGCCGCCGAAGCCGTCGGCCGACCGTCGCTGTCTCCGGACGTACTTCGAAGGGTTGTTGATGTACTCGGCACCTGAGCCGGACACCGCCAGGCGGATGCGCGGGATGCACGCCACAGCAGCAACGGCGCTCGACGCGACGCCTACCGGCTCCCGCGAAGCGTGGGGCTGGCGCGGACGTACCCTCAGCCGTCCGGTCGCCACCGCATCCGGCGAGGGCTGGCTCCGCCTGGTGTCCGCCCCGGCCGACAAGGCCGGCGGAAAGCTCTGGGAGGGGCCGCAGGAGGCAGAACGACTCATGCCTCCTGCGGTACCCAGGCCGCGCCTGCGGGAGCGGCGTACCTGGACCGAGGGCGAGCACGGTTACCTGGCGGAGCTGTACGACAAGATCACCGCCTCCACCATCACCACCCACGAGCCGATTCTTCGGAAAGCGCCCGACCTGGACAACGCCTGGTGGGACGAACTCAGCACCGCCCTCGATGGCATCGCCGCCGTCCCCAGCGGCCGGGTGGCGGTCCGGCAGGAATACCTCGACCGCGCCATGCCCGAGTACCTGGGCATCCCGATCGACACGACGGCGCCTGCCTGGTCGACGGCTCACGGTGACCTGCACTGGGCCAACCTCACCGGCCCGGCCCTCACGGTCCTCGACTGGGAGGGCTGGGGCGCCGCGCCCGCCGGATACGACGCAGCCCTGCTGTTCTCCTACAGCCTCCTGGTCCCCGACACCGCTGCCGAAATCCGGCGGCGGCTCGGGCACATCCTCGACACGCCCGCAGGAAGGTTCGCCGAACTTGTGGTCATCACCGAACTCCTGCAGACCACCACCCGGGGCGACAACCTCGACCTGGAGGAGCCCCTGCGGGAGCGGCTCTCCGAGCTCACCAACGCCCGGCCCTCCGGTCGGGGGAACCGCGCCGAGTAGCCCTTGGGGTATCCAACACGACAACTCCCCCCGCCCGGGGCACAGCAACGGCCACGTTCGTCGTACGCCGTGAAAACTCCTGGCAGTCTGCCCGTCCGGCCCGGAGAATCCGGTCGTTTGGGAGCCGACATACATGGGTTCGTCGAGTGCCGGGCCACTTACGGAACGCTCGACGAAGACAAGGCGCGCTGGCATGCGGCGATAGACCTGGACCTGCTGTACGGCGGTCGAAGCTACGACGCCTTCGGCTGCCTGTTCGGCGTCCGGAACCATGCTGGCTTCCGCCCGCTGGCCGGAGATCGAGGCATTCCCGCCGACGTGTCGTCCCGGACCCGACAGGCGTATCAGGAATGGGACCCCGATGGGCACAGCCCGTCCTGGATCAGCTGGGCCGAACTGGCCACGGTGGACTGGGATGAGGTTCCCCCGGGATGCGGAGGATGGTGACAGCGGTTCAGATGGGTCTCATGAGAGGACCCGAGGCCATGGCCGCCCCGAAGAAGTACCCGCAGGAATTGCGTGAGCGCGCGGTGCGGATGTACCGCGCCGCCGACCCGAAGCCGGTGATCCGACGGATGGCCGAGGATCTCGGCGTTCACCCCGAGGCCCTGCGCAACTGGATCCGCCAGGCCGAGGCGGACGCCGGCGAGCGCGACGACCGGCTCACCACCGCGGAGCGGGAGGAACTCGTCGCCCTGCGCAGGGAGAACGCCCAGCTCAAGCGGGCGAACGAGGTCCTGCGGACGGCGTCGGCGTTTTTCGCGGCGCAACTCGACCCGACCCGGACCAGGTGACGGCGCTCATCGATGAGCATCCTCACCTGGGGGTCGAGTGCGTACTCCGGGAACTCGGTATCGCCTCCTCCACCTATTACCGGTGGCGGCGGGCCGAGCGGGAGCCGTGCGAGCGGC